>CAWVFT010000055.1:0-2877 GCA_963928635.1 Bacillota bacterium
ATAATAAATAAAAAACAAATAATAAATAAAAAATAATGAACAGGAAAAAACGATAGTCGAAATATGTCGATGAAAAGTTCTTGACAAAATAAACAAACGAATGTAAAATATGCAAAACGGAGGTGAAGAAATATAAAAAAAATTAATATTGAAGAATGGCTTCCAATAGATAGAATACTAGAGAATGGTTTAATAATAACCAAAAGCCATAAATACATAAAAATTATTCAAGTTTATCCTATTAATTATAATCTTAAATCAGATTTAGAAAAAAATTCTATATTAAATTCATATAAACTTTTTTTAAAAACATGTAATTTTGATATCCAAATTGTAATTCAAAGTAGTAGAGAAGATTTAACAAATCATATTAAAAAAATCCAAGAAAATATTAAGGAAAATAAATATATAGAAGAAATTTCAAAAGAATATATTTCATATATTAAACATTTAAATACAACTAAAAAATCATCAACAAAAAATTTCTATATAATTATTAGTAATGAAAAAAAAGATAAAAAAGAAATCTTTGAAAACGAAGAAATAATACAAAATGATTTAAAAGAAAAATATTTTAAAATAAAAGACTGTTTATCAAGATGTGGAAATTCAACAAGAGAAATTTCAAATAAAAAAGAAGTTTTAGAAATATTAAAAATATTTTTTAATACAAGAAAAAATAATATTATAGTAGAGGAGGAAAAAATATAAATATAAAAAAAATAATAAATAATTTATTTAATAATAAAAATAATAAAAAAATAAATGAAAAAAATAAAAAATTAAAAGGAAGTTTTTCAGAGAAAGATTATATAATACCATCATATATTAATTTAACAAATCCAAAATATTTTGAAATAGACAATTTATATTACGCAGGTTTAATGGTAGTAAATTATTATAGGGAACAAACAGATATAATTTTAAAAACTTTAATAGAAACAAATATAAATATGAATATATCTGTATTTTATGAAAAACAAGACCCATACAAAGTAATAAAAGAATTAACATATCATATAGGGAATGTTGGAGTTGAACTAAAAGAATCAAATCAAAATAGGCAGGATATAGATATAGCAGCATTTACATATAATGACGCAAAATATATAAGAAAAGAAATTCAAGTTAATAACGAAGATATATATTTTTTATATATTTACATTGATTTATATTCTGAAGATATAAAAGAACTAGAATATTTTTTAAACAAAATTGAAGGAATAACACAAAGCAAAGGAATGCAAACAAAAAGAGCAAATTTTAGGCAAGAAGAAATATTTTTATCATGCTTGCCATTAATGGAAAATAAAGAAATAATAAAAAACGTAACAAGAAGAAACATTTTAACATCTGGACTTCTTTCAACATATCCATTTATTTCGTCAACTATTTTTGATAAAGATGGAATTTTTATCGGAACAAATATTTATAATAATTCCCTAGTATTTATAGATAGATATAATCAAGAAAAATATAAAAATGCAAATATTTGCATTTTTGGAACAAGTGGAGCAGGAAAATCATTTTATACAAAATTATTAATATTAAGATATAAATTAATAGGAATAAAACAATACATTATTGACCCAGATAGAGAGTACAATAATTTGTGTGAAAAATTACAAGGGGTACAAATAAAAATAGGGCCTACTTCTAAAACATATATTAATATTTTAGAAATTAGAAAAGAAAGCATAGAAGAAGGAGAAAATGGGTATCTAGCAACAAAAATAGGAAAATTAATAGGATTTTTTAATTTAATTTTTGGAGAAATGGATGAAGAAGAAAAAGCATTATTAGAAGAAAAATTAATAGAAACATATAAAGAAAAAAATATAACATTTGATGACGAAAGTTTATACAAATATAACAATGAAAAAATAATTAATAAAGAATTTAAAAGTTCACAAGATATGCCGATATTAGAAGATTTATATAATATTTTAGAAAAAGATGAAAGAACAAAAAAATTTAAAATAAAATTAATTCCGTTTGTAGAAGGCTCTATGAAATTTTTTAATAATTATACAAATATAGAATTAAATAATGATTTAATAATTGCAGATGTATATGATTTAGGAGAAGAAAATTTAAAATATGGAATGTACCTTTTTACAGATATTTTTTGGGACAAAATTAAAGAAAATAGAAATGATAAAAAAGCAATATACTTAGATGAAATTTGGAGATTAATAGGAGTGACATCAAATAAAGATGTAGCAAGTTTCATTTATAAAATATTTAAAACAATAAGAAAATATGGAGGAAGCAGTGTAGCAATTACACAAGATATATCAGATATTTTTAGCTTAGAAAATGGAACATATGGAAGAAGTATTTTAAATAATTCTAGCATAAAAACATTTTTTGCTTTAGAAGAAGAAAATATAAAAATATTAAGCGAATATGCAAATTTATCTGAAAAAGAAAAAGTGGAAATAAAATCTTTAAAAAGAGGGGAGTGTCTAATGTTTGTAGGAGAAGACCATATATTAACAAAAATAGAATCTTCAGAAATTGAGAAAAAAATAGTTGAAGGAGAAAAAATAATTGAAAAAAATAATAACAGCAGTTAATAATCCTAATTTAAATAAAAAATTAAATAATGAAAATTACATTGAAGTAATAGGAAAAGATATTCAATATAAAGAAGGCATTTTAGAATTTTTAGAAAAAAATAAAAATATAGATTTAATAATAATAAATGAAAAATTACCTGGAGAAATTAATTTAATTAATTTATTAAAAAAAATAAAATTAATTAATGAAAAAATAAAAATAATATTAATTTTAGAAAATGAAAATTCAGAAAAAGAAGAAAAAATAAAAAAAATAAATAATAATATAGAAATATTTTTTAATAATAAAATAAAT
>CAWVFT010000056.1:0-3159 GCA_963928635.1 Bacillota bacterium
ATTAAATATTTCTGATATGGATTTTCAAGAAAGAAGTTGTATAGTTTTAGGAAAAGGAAATACTGAAAGAGAAGTATATTTTAGTGCTAAAAGTAAAATGTACATAGAAAAATATTTGGAAACCAGAACAGATTAAAGGAACTATAGAAGAAGAATTATCAGATGTTTTATATTATGTTTTAATGATTGCAAATACATATGATATAGATTTAGAAGATTGCTTTAGAATGAAAGAAGAATTGAATCGTGTTAGATATGGACATCAATTAAAAATAGATGATATATGGTGTTAGAATATCCTAAAAATAATCCAAAGGATTAACATATTTATCATCAATTCGAACCCCTAAGTGTAAATGACAACCAGTCGTAGCACCATTAGTAGGATTACCATTCTCATCTTTATACTGATTACCAGGAACACCATAAACATTCTTAGGACCGACAAAGCCAATAACTTGGCCTTGCTTTACAAAATCGCCTCTAGAAACGATATAATTAGGGTCAACATGGCAATAAGTAACCTTAAAATTATCAAAAGATAAAGTAATAGTATATCCACCTGAGCCCAAGAAACTACAAAAAGTTATTTGACCATCAGAAATAGCAATTAACTTAGTACCTTGAGGAGCAGGAATATCGCAACCATAATGAAAACTTGAAGCACCGGCAGTAGGTGCTTTTCTTTTGCCAAAAGGAGAGCTAATTCTAGTGTGACCAGGAATTGGCCAAACAAAACCATTAGGATTAATAGAAATAATCTCACCAATATTATTTGAATATAAATTTCCCTCTGAAGCAGGAATAAAGAATACAGAAATAAATAAAATTAAAAAAATAACAATAAGAACCAAAAATCTAAAAAGCTTAAAAATAAAATCACCTCATCTTCAATTTATAAAATAAATTTGATTAAAAATAAAAATTAAAATTAAAATAAAACATTATTTATAGTTACTAAAATATAACACGGAAATTATCAAAAATCAAGAAGAAAATTTCGACAGTATACGACAAAAAATAAAATAGAAAAAATAATATAAGAATTTTTAAAATTTTTTGAAGTTTAATTCCTTAAGTAACATACTTAAGGAAAATACAAAGAATAATTTCAATATAGTATTGGCTTAAATAAATCAAAAAAGATTATAATTTAAGTTAAAAACAAAAGAAAGAGGAGGAATTAAAAAATGAAAATAAAACAAAAAACAAAAATGAAGGAGAGAGGTATAACCCTTATAGCACTTGTTATTACTATCATAATTTTACTAATATTAGCGGCAGTAACAATATCAGCACTATCAGGAGATAATGGAATACTACAAAAAGCTGCCGAAGCAAGAACACAAACAATTAAAGCAAATGAGATAGAAGAAATACGATTAGCATATAATGCTATAAAAATTGAAAAAGAAACTAAAACTAGTAAGGCTATCGCAAGTAAAGAATTAAAAGCTGAAATGATAGAAATAGGTGAAAACAATACATCAGATTTAATAACAGCTGAGGAATTAAAAAACGAGATGATTAGAAATGGCAGAAGTGAAGATGAAATAGATGTAACAGGAGAAGGAACATTGACTATACATTTTCTAGATACAGATCATATATATTCATTAGAACAAAATGGAGAAATAGAAGAACAAGAAAAGGAAGATATAACACTAGAATTATATGCAAATGTAGAAGGAAACAACGTAACAATAGGAGCTAGAGTAGATGGAATAGAAGAAATGACTTATGAAGAATTTGCCGAAAGTAGATTAGAAGGAAAAACACCAGAACAAAAAGAACAAATGATTCTAGATGGATGTAACTATGCCCAAGAGCTGCTTAATAATGCCCCTTTCAATGATATAAGTGAAATATTAGAGTATCTTGGGGCAAATAGTATTGAGGAATTAACTAATAATAATATTGATCAATTTTTAAAAGAAAGACGGGCTTGTTGATCCAGAAGAATACTTTGTTGTGATATCTGTAAGTGATAGAGAAGAGAAATTTGCATTGATTCCAAACGAAACTACAACTATAGAAGTAGAAGGAAATGGTAGTTACACAATAGTAGCACAATATCAAGGAAAAACAGATACAAAGGTAGTAGATATTGAAAATCTAGAAAATGAGTTTGAGTTTGAATTAATCGCAGAAAGTGATACTTGGAGAATAACTAAATATAAAGGAAAAGATACAAAAGTTGAATTTCCAAGTGAATATAAAGGAAAAAAAGTAACAGCAATTGGCCGAGGAAATAGTATATGGGATTCAAGCATTTGCGATTCTAGTATTATTACTAGTGCTTATTGTCTTACTCAAAACACAATAGAAGCAATAAAAATTCCTGAGGGAGTTAAAGAAATTGGAGCTTATGCATTTGATGCTTCAATAGCACTAAAAAAAGTAATATTACCTTCTACATTAGAAAAAATAGGATACAGAGCTTTTTGGAATACAAATAATCTGAAAAATATATTTATCCCAAGCGGTGTAGAACAAATAGAAACAGAAGCGTTTTGTGGGACTCTTGCAGGAGCAGGGGCAGACCATATAATAAGGCTAGAAGGTACAGAAAAACCAGGATTTTCTACTACTGGAAAATACGGAGAACCTTGGTCAGGAAAAGCTCAAGTTATACCTAATTCTACCAGAACAGAGGATGACATATGGGATATATAGTAAATTTTTTCCTTATTTATAGTATAGCAATACTAATAACACAAAAAACAAAAAAAAACATAAATATGACAATACCAATATCGGTAGTATTAATAATAGCCACAATATATATATGTGGCTTATTTAATAATTTAAAAGTAGGAATATATTTATTAGAGATAATAGCTATAGCGTCATTAGTATACATAATATATCAAATATATATAAATATAAAAAATAAAACAATAAAAAAATTTCTAAAAAAAATAATAACGCCAGGGCTAATAATATATATTATATTATTCATAATAAACATATATTTAAATACAGGAAGAATATTAGAAAACTATGATGAATTTAACCATTGGGCAGTAATAACAAAAAACATGTACATATATAATCAATATGGAATGTTTGAAAATTCTGCAGTAACATTTAATGAATATCCGCCATTTACTGCTGTCTTTCAATATTTCTTTTTGAGTTTTGAAAATGGATACTCAG
>CAWVFT010000057.1:0-18807 GCA_963928635.1 Bacillota bacterium
TTTCTATATAATCATTTATTTTTTTCATTTTTTGAAATATATAGTACCAATAATATTATTCCTGTTAGATTAATTCCTATTGATAAACCTAATAGCAGACCTGAACTAAATTCACTAAATGGTGTGGCTTCATTACTACAAAAGAAAGTATAAGCCAAGTACAATATATTTCCTAATATTATTAATAATATTCCAGTTTTTCCTTTATTCATAAGTAATCCTCACTTTCAAATTACTATTTTTTTATCCAGTTAGATTTTACAGTTTTGCTGTTTTTATTAACTTTTATTGTCTTGCATATCAGTTTTTATTTTGTCTTTCTAAAACTATTTTTGCATATGAGCAATCAGCAACTAGCTTCTTGTTACATTTTTTTGCACTTTCAATAATACATTCTACTAATTTTCGTGCTATTCCTTGTCCTTGATATTCTCCATTTACTTCTGTATGAACAATATTCCAAGTATCTTCGTTTTCTATGAAATCACATTCACCAATTTGCTTATCATTGTCATATGCAACTGATTTATTTTCTTTAAAACTTATTTTTATCATATTTCACCTCATTTTAAATAGACTTTTATCTGACTTGCTATTATGCTATAAAACCATTATAAATAATTAATTTATCCAACCTCTTAAATCTTCAGCATTTTCTTTTCCAGTTAATCTTTTCCCTTCTTTCCAATTGTAGTTTGGATATGTTTTTCTCAAATCATTTTCGGCATAACTCATACCTGAACCACCTGATGTACAAAATGGTATTAAAGTTTTTCCTTCCCAGTTTTTACTTTCGATAAAAGTATTTACAACTGTTGGTGCAACTCCCCACCAAATAGGAAAGCCTATTAAAATAATATCATACCTACTTATATCTAAACTATTTTCTTTCATTTCTGGTCTAAAAGATTTATTCTTCATCTCAAGAGATGATCTACTTTGTTTATTGGTCCAGTCTAAATCTGCCTCTGTATATTTTTCCTTTGGTTCTATCTCAAATAAATCTCCATTAATTATACTCGCAATTTTTTCTGCAACATTTTTTGTTACTCCACTTGCAGAAAAATATGTTACTAATACTTTACTCATGACTTTTCCTTCTTTCTTCTTTTTCTATTTCTCACATAGTTGAAATTCTTCCTTTCTTAAGATACTGAAAGTATATATCTATTATCACTAAATTAATTAATATTAATCAACATTAATTAATTCATAATCCGTAGTTCCGGCTCCTAATTTTTCTGCTGTTTCTATGATATGGGTTGCTTTTTTCTCTTCTATTCTTTGTATTAATTTTTCTTTCCCTGAATTTTCTGAATTATATATAATATCAAGACAAGCTTTATCTATTGCAACTGGATCTGTACTTGCTAATATTCCTATATCTTGCATACATGGTAGCGATGCGTTTCCATCGCAATCACAGTCTATTGAGATATTTACCATTGCATTTATATAAATAATGTTTCCTTTAAAATATCTGTGAACACTTGTTGCTGCATCTCCCATTGATGTAACAAATTGTACTTGGTCTGTTCCAAAGATGTTTTCTTTTGCCTCTCCTGCTCCGTGAATGTACGATTTTCCATAAGAAGATGCACAACCAATAGACAATTGTTTTAAAGCTCCTCCAAAACCTCCCATGGCATGTCCTTTAAAATGTGACATTACTACCATTGAATCATAGTTTACTAAATGTTTTCCAACAAAATTTTTCTTGATTTGTAGACCATCTGGTATTTCTAGTTCTATATCTGGTCCTTCTTCATCCATAATATCTACATTAAAATATTTTGACCACCCATGTTTTTCCATTAATTTTTTGTGTTTTTCTGTTGTATCTCTTTCTCCTGGATATGCTGTATTACATTCTACAACTGTTCCATTTACTCTTTCTACTAATTTTTTTACAAACTCTGGTCTTAAGAAATTTTTATTTCCTTGCTCTCCTGAATGTAATTTTACTGCTACTTTACCTGGTAAATTTACTCCTAATTTTTCGTACATTTTTACCAGACTTTCTGGTGATATTTTGCTTGTAAAATAAACTTTTGCTTTTTCCATTTTTCATTCCTTCTTTCTTTAAAATTTTTAATCTATTAAATGGTTAAAATATTTTATACTTTAGTTCTTATTATACCAAAAATAAGCTTTATAATATAATAATATTATTTTTTCTCTATAAATTGTTCTACCTTCATATGAAGATGATATTTATCTCTTAGTTTTGCTATTTCTTTCATCATAGGAGATTTATGATGTTCATCTAGTGCTTCTTGGTTTTCCCATCTATCTATTAAAAGGACAGTTTCTGGATCATCCATTGGAAAGAAATAGTTATATCTTAAATTTCCTTTTTCAGCTCTTACTCTATCTACTATTCCACTTGAAACCATTTCTTCTGCAAATTCTTTAGCTGTTCCATTTTCTCCTGTATAATATATATTAATTGTTAAACTCAATATTAAATCCCTCTTTTCTAATTAACTCTTTCGATAGTAACTTCAAAATCTTTTTTCTTATTTATTCTTTTCATACTTTATTACTTCCTTATTAATCTATTAAAAACCAATTTGGATAACCTAAGGAAATTGTGTCATATTCATCAATATTATCAATTTGAGTAGCAATTTCTGGTCTTGCATCATTTCTTTGTTCTTCTTGTGCTACATCTAATAATGTATTATAGTCATCTGTATATGCATTTACTGGCTCTAATTTTATAATATTTCCACCTACTGCTTCATGTATAAAGTTTGCAACTGCTTCTGTATTTCCGCTTTGTGAAAAATATACAACTAATGTTCTCCCTGTTTCTTCTGTTTATGGTTCTTCGTTTGTAACTTCATTTGAGTTTGATGCCAATTCTTGATTATTATTATTTGAAGTAACCATATAAGCTACTACTCCTAAAATTGCAAGTATTATTATTGCAACAATTAAAACTACTATTTTTTTATTCATCCTATTTTTCCTCCTAACCTAACTTATTGTATTCCTCATCTGTAACTTCTTCACACCACTCATTTTTTGTATCTTCTCCTGGTACTTCTATTGCAATATGTGAAAACCAACTGTCTTTTTTTGCTCCGTGCCAATGTTTTACATTTGCAGGAATTACTATTACTTTTCCTGGCTCTAAACTTACTGTTTCTTTTGCTTCTTCTTGATACCAGCCATAACCTGCTGTGCATATTAAAATTTGTCCTCCATTTTTACTTGCGTGATGTATATGCCAATTATTTCTACAGCCTGGCTCAAATGTTACATTTGCTAAAAATATTGGACTTGTATTATCTACTAATGGATTTAGATAACTATTTCCTACAAAATACTTAGCAAACGCATCATTTGGTTCACCCTTTCCAAACATATTTACTTTTTCAAATTCTTTTTCTTCCATATTCTTTTCTCTCCTTTTTATTTAATTATTTTTTATTCTGGTATTACTTGATTGATACAGCTAATTGCATTTAAACTTCTTGGATAACCTATATAATGCAAAAGTGCTGTTACTGTATTTAATAGTGTTTGCTTATCATTTCCTACATTTACATTTCCTGCGATATGTCCTTTTACTTGAGGTTCGCAACCACCTTGTGATATTAGTATTGAAAATGTAATTAACTCTCTTGTTTTAATGTCTAAACCATTTCTTGTATAGAAATCACCAAAACAGTTATCTGATAAAAATTTTTGTATATGCACTTGATTCTTTGGAGAATTTTTATAATTGTTGTCTATTGTTTCTCCAAATATTGATTTTTGTACTTCTAGTCCTTTATCAAATCTATCTTCTATTGTAGTTGTTCCTTGTTTTTCTAATGGTAATTCAATTCCTCTTTCTTTAAAAATTCTATTTGTAGGTTCTAATAAATCTAAAACTTTTAAAATACCAACATAAGGAACTGATTGATATAGAATTTCTTTAATTTCAACTGGTGATACTCCGACATTTAATGCTGAATTTACAAATACTTCATACATATTTTTTGTTTGTGTAGCAATAGTTGCTGCTAGTATTACCATTTGTCTTGTTTTTTTATCCAAATTATCTTGTTCTTGTGCTTCATCTAATGCAAAATTTAAAACAATTTCTTTTAATTCCTCATCTTCCTTACTAAACTCAATATTTTTAAATAATTTTTCGTAATTTTCCATTGCCTTTTTAGTAACACTCATTGTTTTAAACCTCCTTTACATTATTTCTATTTTTTATCTTCTTTATTAAATTTAAGATAATATAAATAACGAGTGAAATTGCAAGTAAAATTGCTATATATTTAAAGTAGTAATATAAAATAATATACATATTCAAATGTGCTATTTTTCATTTTTTTATTTAATTTATTCATTATTCCTGTTATATGAAGTCCTACATGAATTGCCATTAGCACAAATCCCCACGAAGTCGAAATCATGTGCAAGCTTCTTCCAAACATAGTCGTTCTAATATTTAAAAATTCAAATACATCTGATGAAATCATTATTCCACTTGTCATCATTCCTACTGTCCCACAACCCTTTCCTATAGTCATACCTTCATCTTTATAATTTATTTTAATAACTTTAATAACCCATTATAAGTAATTTCATATATAGTTTGAAATTTAAACGGTACTTTTGCTTTTTCCATTGCTTCCTTTTGTTTTTCTGTTACTTCTGCATAAGGGTATATGCCATACATAAATGGAAAAAATGAAAGTATGAATTTATTTTTTTCTTCTTCTGACATATCTTTAAAAAACTTATCAATACATTTTCTTACCATTTCTACTGATCTACCATAAGTTGTTTTAAATTTTATTAGTTCTTCTATTCTACTATTTTCTTCCATATCATACATATTCATTGAAAGTAACTTTAATAGATTTGTCCTTTTTTCTATGGTTTTGGCTAATTTATCAGCAAAATTTTCTTTTGTTAGTTCTTCATTTTCACTATACAATTTCTCTAAATCTTTTGTCCATTTTTCATATTCTTTTTTAAAAAGTACTAAAAATATTTCTTCTTTTGTCTGGAAATAATAGTATATAGAAGTTCTGGAAAATTTTCCTTGCTCTCCAATTCCTTTTATTGTAATGTCTTTAAAACTTGTTTCTTTATAAAGTTCTTCACAAGCCTTAATAATTTCTTCTTTCTTATCTTCTCCTATTTCACTATTCATTTTTTCGCCTCCTTTTTCGACGCTGTGTCAATTTTCATTTATTATATATCACTCTTTTGACACTGTGTCAATAGTTTTTTTATAAAAAAGACAAATGATTTTTTATCATCTGCCTTATTTATTGTAATTTATATTACTATTTATTTTTTCCATATTTTTTATCCTGGTAATTCACTTATTAATTGCTCATATTCATCCGATAATTCCTGTCTATCAAAAGTAATATTTTCGCCTTGTATTTGCCAATTGTTTTGATTTTCTGACAAGAAATTTATTACCTTTTCTGAAATATTTAAAATATTTATTAACTCATTAATAGAATCTTCTACTGTTGTATCAGTTCCTTCTGCTTCTATATCTCCTATAATTTCTTCTTTATAAAAATCAGTATAATAACTATCTAGACCTTTATCATTTATATAAGACATTACTTTTTCTTCTGTAAAGAAATTCTTATATTCATTTTTATATTTTTTTAAAGACTCTCTTGTTGTATTGATATAGTTTTTAGATTCTACGAAATCTTTTCCATCTTCTAGATAATTATTAACTGTTAGTAAATTAATAATTCCATCATCATTTATTATTTCTGCTATTTTCATAGTGTTATCAAAACTATCTTTCAAATATTGTTTAAATGCTTGCTCTACAACTGCATAATCTCCTTTTGTTATGGTTCTGTTTAATCTTTCATTTATTGCATCTACATCAATTGTCTCAGCATTTGACAAATTATTTAACTCTGCTAATTCATCTCTCAGTTTTTGCTCTTGTTGTAAATCTGAGATTATAAAATATGCAAATATAGCTATTGCTACCACTATAATAACTAAAATAGTAATTAAAATTTTTTTCTTCATAAAACATCTCCCCTTACCATTATTTATTTTAACATTATTTTTTATTGAATTATTGATATTTTTTAATGCTTCTTTTCTATATTGTATTATAACAATTTTTTACTTATTTTTTCAAGTTTTTTTGCATTTTACTTTTATTTTAATTTCATAGTGGTATAATACTAAAGTAAATATAAATAAAATGAATGGAGATGAAATTATGCAAAAAAACACTAAAGAAGATTTTGATGTAGCAAAAGCATATGCTGATGAATGTCTATTACCCAAAGATGAATTTATCAAAAAGTATCGTGTAAAAACTGAAGGTTTATCTTCCCAAGAAGCCTCTAGCAAAATATCAAAATATGGTTTAAATGAAGTAAGTCAAAATAAGCCAAAAAAGTGGTATAACTATTTTTTCGAAAGTTTATTTAGTCCATTTAACTGCATTTTATTAGGTATAGTGATTATCTTAATTTACACAGATATTATTTTGCCAGCCACTCCAAGTTATGCAAATATTACCGTTATTGCAATTTTAATTATTGCAAGTACATTACTAGATTTTGTTGAAGAATTTAGATCAAACAAAGCTGCAGAGAAATTAAAAGAACTTGTTGCCACAACTTGTACGGTAATTAGAGACAAAAAAGAAGTTACAATTCCAATAAAAGAAGTTACTATTGGTGATATTGTAAAATTGTCTGCTGGAAGTATGATTCCTGCTGACTTAAGAATTATTGAATCTAAAGATTTATATGTTGGTCAATCAGCATTAACAGGTGAGTCTGATGCAGTAAGAAAACTTACAAACTCTGAAATAACACCTGCTGATTTAGATAGTATTTCAGACATAGATACCATTTGTTTTATGGGAACAAATGTAATTTCTGGTAGTGCAACAGCTGTAGTAATTAAAACTGGAGATTCAACTTATTTTGGCAATATTGCTCATAATATTGACAATGCAAAACCAAAAACAGCTTTCCAAAAAGATATTGAAGGTATTAGTAAATTACTTGTTAAATTTATGCTTATATTAATTCCAATTGTGTTTATACTTAATGCTTGGAAACATTCAATAGTTACAGCTTTTACTTTTGCAGTTGCAATTGCAATTACTATAACACCTTTACTATTGCCAGTTATTTTATCATCTTGCTTATCTAAAGGTGCCGTAAAAATGTCTAAAAAGAAAACTATTGTTAAAAAGTTAGATTCAATACAAAATTTTGGAGCTATGAATATTTTATGTACTGATAAAACAGGAACATTAACAGAAGATAAGATAGTTTTAGAAAAATATTTAGATATTTATGGTAAGGAAGATTTAGATGTTTTAAAATATGCCTTTTTAAATGCTAACTTTCAAACTGGTTTAAAAGGAAATATTGATGAAGCTGTTATAAAACGTGGACTAGAAAATGACATGGCAGAAAAAACAAAAGATTTTAAAAAAATTGATGAAATACCTTTTGATTTTACTAGAAGATGTTTATCAGTAATTGTTAAAGAAAATGATAACAAAGTTACAATGATAACAAAAGGTGCTGTTGAAGAAATTTTAAATATGTGTACATTAGTAGATAATAAAGGCAATGTTTCTCCAATTACAAATTCTATTAAAGAAAATGTTAAACAAATTAGTAAAAAGTTAAACTCAGATGGATTAAGGGTTATAGCTGTTTGTAGGAAAGATGTTACTGAGCATGATTCTCCTTTTGAGGTATCTGATGAAAAAAATATGATTTTAGCTGGATTTATAGGATTCCTTGACCCTCCTAAAGAAAGTGCAAAAGAATCTATTAAAAGATTAAATAAATCTGGTATCAGAGTAATTGTTTTAACAGGCGATAACGCAGAAGTTACAAAATGTATTTGTGATAGGGTTGGTATTCAGTCAAAAAGTATAATTACTGGTAATGAAATAGATAAATTATCAGATGCTGCAATGCTTAGAATTTTAAAGAAAAATAACATTTTTGTAAAACTTTCTCCTATACAAAAAGCTAGAGTTGTAAGAATATTAAAAGAAGCAGGAAATGTTGTAGGTTATATGGGAGATGGTATTAATGATAGTCCATCACTTACAAATTCTGATGTTGGTATTTCAGTTGATACTGCTGTTGATGTTGCAAAAGAATCTGCAGATATAATTTTATTAGAAAAAGATTTAAATGTTTTATTAGATGGAGTTTCTGAAGGTAGAAAAACTTTTGTTAATCTTATGAAATATATTAAACTTGCAACGAGTTTTAACTTTGCGGAAGTTTTATCTGTTATAGTTGCAAGTGTTGCAATTCCATTTTTACCAGAAACACCTATACAATTGTTAGTTGAAGGTTTACTTTATGATTTTGGTCAAATGACTTTGCCTTTAGATAATGTTGACTCAGAAATGATTAGAAAACCTAAGAAATTTAGTACAAAAAGTTTAAAACAGTTTATGATTTTTATGGGACCTGTAAGTTCAATATTTGACTTAACCGTTTTTGCTATTATTTGGTTTGCTTTTGGAGTTAGAGAAGCTGCTACATTCCAAACAATTTGGTTTACTTATAGTATTATTTCGAACTTGATAGGTATGCATATTATCAGAACTGCTAAAATACCTTTTATACAAAGTAACGCTAATAAGTTAGTTTACTTATCATCTTTTGCTTTGATTTTAATAGCTATTATAGTACCTTTTACTCCTTTAGGAGCAATTATAGGTTTGGTTCCTATTTCATTTAAATTTATTGCACTAGCTTTTGGTGTAACTTTCCTTTATTGTATACTTGCTATGATAGCAAAGAAAAGATATATCAAAAAATTTGGCGAATGGATTTAAATAAAAAAATATTTTTAATTATGGCGAATTTGCCCTAGTTAAAAATATTTTTTATTTTTATTCTTCAACTTCTTCAAATTGGCTATTATATAAGTCTGCATAAAATCCATTTTTAGCAAGTAATTCTTCATGTGTGCCTTGTTCTACAATATCTCCATGGTTCATAACTAAAATTAAATCCGCATTTTTTATAGTAGATAATCTATGTGCAATTATAAAACTTGTTCTACCTTTCATTAAATTATCCATTGCTGACTGTATTTGAATTTCAGTTCTTGTATCTATTGAACTTGTTGCTTCATCCAATATTAAAATTTTAGGGTCTGCTAAGATTACTCTTGCAATTGTTAACAATTGCTTTTGACCTGCCGAAATATTTGTTGATTCTTCATTAATTAATGAGTTATATCCATTTGGCAATGTTTTTATAAAATGATGTACATGTGCTGCCTTTGCTGCTTGAATAACCTCATCATCTGTTGCATCTTCTTTACTATATTTAATATTTTCCTTTACTGTTCCTCCAAATAGCCATGTATCTTGAAGTACCATTCCAAACATTTTACGAAGTTGCCCTCTTTTGAAATCTTTTATGTTGTAACCATCAACGTCTATTTCTCCACTTGTAACATCATAAAATCTCATAAGTAATTTAACCATCGTTGTTTTTCCAGCTCCGGTTGGTCCTACTATTGCTATTTTTTGACCTTCGTGAACATTACAATTAAAATCATTTATGATTATTTGATTAGGGTCATATCCAAATTTAACATGATTAAATTCAACATTACCATTTAATTTGCTTGTATCAATATCTCCCTTTGATGTATCTACTTCTTCTGGTTCTTCTAAAAATTCAAATATTCTTTCTGCTGCTGCAACCATAGATTGCAACATACTTGATATTTGTGCAATTTGATTTATTGGCTGTGTAAATTGTTTATTATATTGTATAAAGCTTTGTATATTTCCTACTGTAATTGTCCCATTTATTGCTAAATATCCACCAGCAACCGCCACTCCTACATATCCTATATTAGATATAAAGTTCATAACAGGGTGCATTAATCCTGATAAGAATTGTGATTTCCATGCCGAATGATATAATTCTTTATTTGCTTTTTCAAAATTATTTATAACCTTATTTTGTGCATTAAATGCTTTTACTATATTTAGCCCTCCGTAAACTTCTTCAACTTGACCATTTACATGCCCTAAAAATTCTTGTTGCTTATTAAAATATTTTTGTGATCTACCAACTATTATTTTTACAAATATTCCTGCAATCGGCAATATAACCAAAGATATTAGCGTCATTTGCCAACTTATTGAAAACATCATTACGAGTATTCCTATAATAGTACAGATTGATGTTATTATTTGAGTTATACTCTGATTTAAGTTCATGCTTAATGTGTCTATATCATTTGTAATTATAGATAATACTTCTCCATTAGTCTTTTTATCAAAGTAGTTCATTGGCAATTTATTTATTTTTACTGCTATATCATTTCGTAATTTATAAGTTAGTTTTTGTGCAACACCTGTCATTGTAAATCCTTGTATAAATGAAAATAGAGCACTAATTATATATAAAACTATTAATGTTAATGCTATTTGACCTATTTTCCCAAAATCTATGCCTGACCCTCCTGATATTCTACTAACTAGTCCATTAAAGATTTCTGTTGTCGCGTTTCCTAATATTTTTGGTCCTACTATTGTGAATATTGTACTTCCTATTGCAAATATAATTACAATTATTATTGCTATTTTGTATTTTGCTAAATAGTTTTTTATTAATTTTTTAGTTGTTTTCTTAAAGTCTTTTGCTTTTCCTGTATTTCCTTGACCTCGCATTCTCCCCATTGGCCCTGGCATTATTAATCGCTCCTTTCTTCCTAAGTCATTTCTACTCAGTTTGAGGAATGTCCCCTCCCCTTAGTTCGCTTTCTGATAATTGAGATAAAGCAATTTGTCTATATGTTTCGTTGCTTTCCATTAGTTCTTCATGTGTTCCCATACCTACCATTTTGCCTTCTTCTAATACTATTATTTTGTCTGCATTCATTATTGTACTAATTCTTTGTGCAACTATAATAACTGTTTTATTTTTTGTTTTCGTTGCTAGTGCTTCTCTTAATTTACTATCTGTTTTAAAGTCCAAAGCTGAAAAACTGTCATCAAATATAAATATTTCTGGGTCTTTTGCTATTGCTCTTGCTATTGATAAACGTTGCTTTTGTCCTCCAGATACATTTCCACCACCTTGGGCAATAGGGTCTTTATATTTTAATTCTTTTTCATTTATAAACTCTGTTGCTTGTGCAATATCTGCTGCTTGTTCCATTTGTTCATCTGACATATTTTCATCAGAATACTTTATATTAGATTCAATTGTACCTGAAAATAATACTCCTTTTTGTGGTACATACCCAATTATGTCTCTTAGTGCTTCTTGTGATACATCTTTTATATTAACTCCATCTACACAAAGCTCTCCTTCTGTAACATCATAAAATCTTGGAATTAAATTAACTACTGTTGACTTTCCACTTCCTGTACTTCCAATTATTGCAGTTGTTTTGCCTGGTTCTGCTGTAAAGTTAATATCTTCTAATATTTCTGTATCTGCGTCAGGATATCTAAATGATACATTTTTAAATTCAACTAAACCTTTTTTATTTTCATCAAAAGATTTTAATTCTTTTTTATCTTTTATACTTGGTTCTGTTTCTACAACTTCATTTATACGTCTTGCAGAAACTGCTGCTCTAGGTAGCATTATCGAAATCATTGAAATCATTAAAAATGCCATTACAATTTGCATTGTGTATTGTATAAATGCCATCATATCTCCAACTTGCATTATACCTTGGTCTACATTGTGTCCACCAAACCAAACTATCATTATTGTTATTGTATTCATTATAAACATAAGCAAAGGCATCATCATTGACATTGCTCTATTTACAAATACATTTGTTTTCATTAAGTCTTTATTAGCTTTATCAAATCTTTCTTCTTCTTTTTTCTCTTTATTAAATGCTCTTATAACAGGTAATCCTGTTAATATTTCTCTTGAAACTTCATTTAGTTTGTCTATTAAATCTTGTAATTTTCTAAATCTTGGCATTGCAACTGCAAACAACGTTCCTACTATAAATAATATTGCTAAAATTGCTACACCTATAATCCAAGCCATTGAATTATCTGCACTTGTTAAGACTTTGACAAAGCCACCTATACCTATAATTGGTGCATATACAACTACTCTAAACAAAATTGCTATTAACATTTGAATCTGTTGTACATCATTTGTGCTACGAGTAATAAGTGATGCTGTAGAAAATTGGTTAAGTTCTGCATTTGAGAATGTCATAACTTTTTTGAATACTTTTTCTCTCAATGTTTTACCTAACTTAGCTGCTACTCTTGAAGAAAGTAACATAATAGAAACAGCAGATATCATACTTATTAATGCCACGCCTAACATTTGCAAACCAGATACTAGTATATAATTGTTTTGTAATTTATCTGTATCTACACCTATATCTTTATAAATATTTTTTACTTCTGCTTGTGCAGCTTGCTCTTTTATTGAATTTTCCATATTGTTTACATTAGCTGTAAATTCGCTCATTAATTGTTTCTTCTGTTCTTTTGGCAAATTCTCTAAAATTTCTATTATACTCATGTTTTCGATATAGTTTTTTTGATTTTCTGGCATATTTTCTAATATTTTCGATTTTATTTGATTTTGAGTCTCTTCATTTGTTACAATACTTAGTTCCATAATAGGTGTTACCATTATATCTTCTAATTTTTGTATTTGCTCTTTATTTAAATCTTTTTGTACGTATATTGAATTTTCTTGAATTTCATAGTCTTTATCTAAATATTTATCTATTATTTTCTCTTGATGTTTAGTTTTTGTATCTCCTACTAACTCATAATAGTTTAGAATTTCATTTGGATTATCTACAAAAAATAATATTTGCTTCATATTTTCTTTTGAAATTATCTCAGGTACTGCATTTTCGATGCCTCCGGCTTGAATTCCTGTATTTACAATTTTAGATGTATAATCTGGAAGTGCTAAATCTGCTACAGCCTGAATACATAATAAAATTATTATTAATATTACTGAACCTATTGATTTTTTCAAATTTTTTAATATTTTTAGCATTTTACTATCTTCCCTTCTATGTTGTAAACATCTGTATATTTTACTTTATGAAAATGCAATTTCACATAAAGTAAAATATCACACTATATCATTATAGTTGACATAGTGTGTTTTCTTAATTGTTTATATGTGAATTTTTTGTGAATTTTACATTTTTCTGAATACTCCTGCTACTTTGCCTAAAATTTCACAATTTGGTACTATTATTGGGTCCATTGTACTGTTTTCTGGTTGTAGTCTTATATGATCTTTTTCTTTATAAAAAGTTTTTACTGTAGCTTCGTCTTCTATTAATGCTACTACAATTTCTCCATTATTTGCTGTATTTTGTTTTTTTACTAATATGTAATCTCCATCTAAAATTCCTGCTTCTATCATACTTTCTCCTCTAACTGTTAGCATAAAGCAGTCTGAATTTCCTACAAAGTCTATTGGAATTGGGAATGTGTCTGTAATGTTTTCAACAGCTAAAATTGGAGCTCCTGCTGTTATTTTTCCTATTACTGGTACATCTACTAATTCTTTTTGTGTATAAAAATCTTTACTTGATGTTGTTTTATCTTCTCCTGATAATCCTTTCAATAATCTTAGGGTTCTTCCTTTTTTGTCTTTTTTCTTAATATATCCTTTTTCTTCTAATTTTGCTAAATATCCATGAACTGTCGCTGTAGAACTTAGCCCTACTGCTTTTCCAATTTCTCTAACTGATGGTGGATATCCATCTGACATTATTTGTTTTTCAATAAATTTTAATATTGCTTTTTCTCTTTTATTTAATTCTGTTTTCATTTTAGGCATTTGTATCACTCCATTTCTCATTTTCTCCTATCTTATCATACAAACAAAAAAATGTCAAACATATTTTTGATTTTTTTGTATTTCCATTTCAAAAATTGTTACAATTCCTAGTTCTACAAAGCAAAAAAATATTGAAAAGGGTTAATTCATATTTTTTCGAGTGAGCTTGTTATGCCGTTGGGACGAACGAGACAAAATATGAATTAACCCTTTTTTAGTATTTCTTATTATATATAGCAAAACGCTTTTCTTATTTTAAACAGTAAATTGTAACAATACTAGATAGTCAATGTTTAGTGCAGAACTATTTTATATATATTGATGGATCAATTGCTTCAGAATCTTTTAGAATTTCGAAATGTAAATGAGGCTCATCTGCTATTTCAAAAGCTGCTGTATTTCCGACTGTTCCTAATGCCTGTCCTTTTTCTACTTTTTCGCCTTCAACAACAAATTCAGATGTTAATAAATTAGAATAAACTGTTTCATATCCATTTTTATGTTCTACTACAATGGTTAAACCATATCTTGGATCATTTTTTATAGATTTTACTGTTCCTGCTTCTGCAGAATTTACAACAGTAGTTTTATCTGCTTTTATATCTATTCCTTTATGTGTAGTCCATTCTTCTAGTGTATTTGAGTATACTAAATTATCTTTTGCAAATTCTTTTACTATGTCGCCTTCTACTGGTTTTTGAAAAGATAATTCTTGATTATTATCACTTTGTGCAGAGGCCTCTTGTGTTGTATTAGTGTCTTTAGTGTTTTGGTTAGTATTATTTGTTTGTTCTTTTACTGTTGAAGATTCTGTTTTTACACTATTTGTATTAGTATTTACATTTGTCGTGTTTGAATTTTCTAAAATATTGCTACTATTTGTAGCTGTATTTGTTTGATTACTATTTACTGTGTTTGTACTATTTAATTCGTTCGCTACTTCATTGATACTTCTCCCTATTTCTGTACTTGCACTCTCTGTAGTTTCATTTTCTTCAAGATTATCTACAATATTTTCGATTTGTTTACTACTTAATGATTCACTCTTTACTTTTTCGTTTAGGCTTTTGCTATAAACTAAAAGACCTATAATAATAATTGTTAAAATTCCTATTCCTATTGTTATATATTTAATAATTTTTGCTCCTATATCTTCCTCTATAATGCTTCTTTCTCTTCTTCCTCTATTCATAAAATCCTCCTTTGAAATAATTTATTATAATTATTTCCTGGTTTTAGAAATTTATACATTATTTTGCAAAAAATATATCACAATAAAAATTATATTGAATTGACTTCTTTTATTTCTACATTAGTATAAAAATGGTGGATTATATCTTCATATGTACTACCTTGTTTTGCCATACTATCAGCTCCGGTTTGGCTCATTCCCACACCATGTCCATATCCTTTAACTGTAAATTTGACATTTTCATTTTCTCTTATTATTTCGAAATTAGTTGACCTTAGGCCAAAAATGCTCCTTGTTTCTACACCAGAGATTTCATGATTACCAAACTTAACAGTTTTTACTCTTCCACTTTCTGTATGTTCTTTGATTTGTATAGAATCAGGATTTGCAAAATCTATTACTATATCAGAATATTTTTGTTTTAGTTTTTCTGTTATCTCATTTTGTGATAAAATTACTTCAGACGAATATTGTGTATAACCTTCTTCTCCTGCTGTTTCTACTGTTTGTAAATATGGGTATCCTGTGCCTCCCCATACATTTACAGGTATTTCTGTTGTTCCTCCACTATTTGAATGAAAAAAAGCATTAATTGGCTCATTGTTATATGTTATTATAAGTCCTTGCGTACTATTAACAGCTTCAACAATTTTATTCCAATTACTTTCTCTTAATTTTTCATCCCATCTTGCTAATCTATCTTCCTTTGAAATCCATGCTTGACAACATGCAGAATTATCACATATATCAGCATTATCATGTTTTTTATTATTTACCTTATATATAGTGTATGTTCTTGCTACTAATGCTTGTGCTTTTAATGCTTCTAATTCAAAATCTGCTGGCATCTCGGCTGATACAACATTGCATAAATAATCATCTATACTTACTTCCTCTATTTCACCTGTATCACTATGTAATAACTTTATTGTTCCATATTTATTATAATTATATTTCTCAATTGTTGATGTAGCAGTCTGGTTTTGAGTTTCTTCTGATGGATTTACACTATTTTTGTTTTCTTCACTTGTTTTTCCAGAAACCTCTTTTACGTTTTTTGTGAATAATGCTGGGAGAATAAAACATAGTAATATGAAACAAATTATGTATAAACTAATTTTTTTCATTTATTCAGCAGTCCTTTCTTTAAAAACACATAATATTTTGTGCATATCACTATTAATTAGCTAATTTATTTCTCATCTTTTGCAATACTTTCTTTTCTATCCTTGATACTTGCACTTGACTAATTCCTAAAATTTTTGCTATTTGTGATTGAGTTTTTTCTTTATAATATCTAAGTAATATGACTTCTTTATCTTTATCTTCTAATTCTTTTATTAAATCTTTTATTACTATTTTATTTGTTATTAATTCTTGTTCATCTTTTTGTGTTGAAATTTTATCTGCAATACTTATAGTTTTTGCTCCCTTGTCTGAAAATACTTTGCTTTCTATAGATTCTACAGGTTTTGCGGATTCTATTGCTATATTTACATCTTCTTTTGATACTTTTAATATTTTGGCAATTTCTTCTATTGTTATTTCTTTTCCTTTTTTTATTAGGTATTCTTTTTCTACTTCTCGTATTTTTATATATAATTCTTTTATGCTTCTACTTACTTTTACTGGACCATCATCTCTAATATATTTTTTTATTTCTCCTAGAATATATGGAACTGTATATGTTGATAATTTGACGTCAAAACTTGTGTCAAATCTCTTTATTGATTTTATAAACCCCATACATCCTATTTGATATAAATCATCTAATTCGTATCCTCTATTTGCAAATCTTTTTACAATACTCCATATTAAGCCACTGTTATATCTGATTAATCTGTCTAGCTCAAATTTATCTCCTTCTTGTGCCCTCTTTATCGAATTGTTATCATTTTCGTACATAACTTTACCTCTTGTTTATTCTTTTGTTAAAATCTCAATATCTTCGCTTTTTTCTGAAGTCACATCTTCTTTTTTTATCTTTTTTAGCATTGTGACCCTTGTTCCTAAGCCTACTATTGATTCTACTTTTACATTATCCATAAAACTTTCCATAATTGTAAAACCCATCCCAGACCTTTCTAAATTAGGTTTTGTTGTATATAATGGTTCTTTTGCAACTTCAATATTTTCTATTCCTTTCCCATGATCTGAAATTTCTATTATAATTGTATTATCTTTTAATTTTGCAGATACTCTTACTATTCCTATTCTATTTTCGTATGCATGTATTATGCAATTTGTAACTGCTTCTGATACTGCAGTTTTTATATCTGCAAGTTCTTCAATTGTGGGGTCTAATTGTGAAGCAAATGCTGCTATTGTAATTCTAGCAAATGCTTCATTAGATGATTTACTTATAAATTCTAATTTCATCTCATTTTCAAATTGCTTATTCATAATTTAATCTTTCCTTTCTTTTTCAGGCTATGTTTTCTTGTATTTCCACTATAGGTATTATTTTTAGAATTCCACTCATTTCAAATATTTTTTTTACATTTTGAGTTAAATTTGTTAATTCTAATTTCCCGCCTAACATGTTAACAAATTTGTATCTGCCTATTATTAATCCTATTCCTGCACTATCCATGAAAGTAACACTATCAAAATCAAATATAACTCTTTTAGGCATATATCTTTCAATTTCATAATCAGCCCTCCTTCTTATCTTTCGTACGGTGTAATCATCAATTTCTTCCGATATTTTGAATATTAAAAGCTTGTCCTTTTCATAATATTTTGTTTCCATTTTTATTATCATTCCTTTCATTCTGATGATATTTTATATGATATATATTATAAATCCTTTTCCATTATTTTCCAATAGCAAAATTTAAGAAGTTTTGTCGAATTTTAAAAACTTTTCGACAAAACTTCTTTTTTAATATAATTAATATAGGAAAAATTTTTTATTTTTTGTTTTCTTTTTGGAAACAATATGAAACTTTAAATCTTTTGCTTGTATTATTACTATCTTATGTATAGTATTATGCATATGCTACTTAGAAAAATTATCAATAATATAAATGCTAAAATTATCTTTTTTATTTTGCTTAATCGATCTTTTTTCTTTTCTTTTGCAAATGATATTGCATTCATTATTATTTCGTCAAGGTTTTCAGGTTCTGAAATTCTTTGTGTTACAATATTTTGTATATATTCATCTATTTGTTCCAATTAGATTACCTCCTTTTTTCATTTTTTCTATTTTCTTTCGTGCTCTATGCAATTTTATCTTTACTGTATTTTCGTTCATCTTAAGTATTTTACTTATTTCTTTTATTTTGTATTTTTCGCTATAATATAGTATTATCACCATCCTTTCTTCTTCATCTAACTTACTAATTAATAAATTAAAGTCTAAATTATTCTCTGTTTCTAACATATTACCTATAAATTGGCTATAACTATCCATATTATTAAAATCAACTGAAATTTCTTTTTTCTCTTTCCTATTAAAAAATTTTTTACACTTGTTTACTACTATTTTTTCTGCCCACTTTTTAAATGACTCTTCATTTTTTAGATGATTTATAGAATTATAAATATCAATTGCCGTATCTTGTAAAACATCTTTTGCATCTTCTTCATTTTTCAAGTATGAATATGCCAATTTATATAAATCATTTTTTACATAATTTATAATTTGACGAAATGCTTCTTCATCACCTTTTTGTGCTTTTGTTATTTTCTGCTTCATTATTATCTCCTTTTATTTTTGTGTATCATACTTTGAATTTTCCCCTCTATATATAAGTGTCCAAAAGTAGGTAAAATGGTTTCACT
>CAWVFT010000058.1:0-2858 GCA_963928635.1 Bacillota bacterium
AGAGAGGATGGTAAAAATGCCAAATATTGAGCATATAAAAAAATATAAGAATATACATATGATAGGAATAGGTGGAGTCAGCATGAGCGGAATTGCTGCTATTCTTAATAATTGGGGATTTAATATTACTGGTTCTGATGCATCAAAATCAGAAAACACAGAAAAGCTAAATCAATTAGGTATACCAGTAAACATTGGACATAATTTACAAGATTTAAAAACTGCTGATTTAGTAGTTTATTCTGCTGCAATAAAGCAAAATGACCCTGAAATGGTTGAAGCAAAAAAATTAAATATACCAACAATTGAAAGAGCTGATTTTTTGGGTATGCTTACTAGATGTTATAAAGATACAATTTGCATCTCAGGTACACATGGAAAAACTACTACGACTTCAATGATATCTTTATGCTTTGTTAATGCTTTACTAGACCCTAGCATACAAGTTGGAGCATATTTAAAGCAAATAGATGGAAATTATAGAGTTGGAAATAGTGAGCATTTTGTAATAGAAGCTTGTGAATATGTAGAAAGTTTTTTAAAGTTTTCTCCTAAAGCTGAAATAATTTTAAATATTGATAATGACCATTTAGATTATTTCAAAACTTTTGAAAATATTAAAAAAGCTTTTATTAAATATGTAAAATTACTTCCTTCTGATGGTATTTTAATATTAAATGGTGATGATAATAATTGTTTAGATTTAGCATTAGAAACAAAAGCTTCTTCTATAATTACTTATGGCATCGATAATGAAAATGTTAATTTCTATGCTAAAGAAATTAGTTTTGATAATGATGGTTTTCCACAATTTAAAGTATATAAAAACAAAGAATTTTATTGTGATATTAAATTATCAGTTCCAGGGAAACACAATATTCTTAATGCACTTGCTTGTATAGCATTATGTGATAAATATGCAATTGAAAAAGAAATTATTAAAAGCTCTTTATTAGAATTTACAGGTGCACATAGACGTTTTGAATTTAAAGGTAAAGTAAATAATGCTAGTATATATGATGATTATGGCCATCATCCTACTGAAATACTTGCTACAGCAAAAGCTTTATCTAATAAAAAATATAATAAATCTTGGGTTGTTTTTCAACCTCATACATATAGTAGAACTAAAAAATTATTAGATGACTTTGCAAATGCTTTACTTAACTTTGATAATATTCTTGTTTTAGACATTTATGCTGCTAGAGAATCAAATACTTATGGTATTTCATCTCAAGATTTAGTTAATAAGATTAATGAACTTGGTAAAAATGCCCTTTACATGCCTTCTTTTGATAAATGTGTTGACTTTCTAAAAAAGAATGTTAAAGAAAATGATGTTATAATTACTTTAGGTGCTGGAACTGTTACAGAAATTGGACCACTTTTAATACAATAAGAAAAGTAAATCCAATTTTCCTTTAATTATAGAATTAGCTTCTAAGTTGGAAAATATATTAAAATGCAGTGATGCACAGTTAATATATTTTCCAACAGTATAACTGATATAAATATAAAGGAAAATTGGATTTACTTTTGTACCTATGTTCCCATCATTTGTTTTAACATTATATCTCCAAAAACAGCATAACCTTCTTCTGGATTATTCACTAACACATTAGTTATTGCTCCAATAAATTTACCATTCTGGATTATTGGAGAACCAGACATTCCTTGAATTATGCCTCCTGTTTTATCTAATAATCTTTGATCTGTTATTTTTATTAACATACTTTTATTATCATAATTATTATTTACATATATTTTTTCTATTTCAATTTCATATTCTTCTATCTTTTCATTTTCTAAACTACATAATATCGTTGCTTTTCCTTCTTGTATTTCGCTTCGCAAAGCGACTTCCATTTCTTTTGTATAGTCTATATTTAAACTATCTGTATTTTCTACTTTTCCGTATATTCCAAATCTCGTATTTTTGGATATTGTTCCTATATTTTTTTGATTATCTATTGTTCCTTGTATTCTTCCTGGATTACCACTTTCTCCTTTTGCTATATTTAATATTTTAGTTGTTACAAATTCTCCTGATGCTATATTTATTAACTCTTCTGTGTCTATATCTACAATTCCATGCCCTAATGCTCCAAAGGATTTTGTTGATGGTTCATAAAATGTTACTGTTCCAACTCCTGCAGCACTATCTCTTACCCATAAACCTAATTTATAGTCTTTTTCATTTATTTTTACTGGTGTTATACTACATTCTAATGATTCGTTATTTCTTACATATTTAACATCTAATTTACTTCCATTTGAAGTATTTACTATGTTTACTAAATCATCTGTATTTAATATTTCTGTATTATTTATTGATATTATTGTATCTCCTTCTTTTATTCCTGTATTTTCATATGGTTTATATTTTTTGTTGTCTTCTCCTTCTATTTCTGTCATCCCTACTACTAAAACTCCATTTGTATATAGTTTTACTCCTGCTATGCTTCCAACTGGTATTACTGTTTTTCTAGGTAATACATTAACTTCTAAGTCTTTTACGAAATTATTAAATAGGCTTACACTTATTTTATTTTTCCCAACATTTCCAGTTAATTTGCTTGAATTGTTTGAAGAAACTTCTATTGTTTCTTCATTTGATATAAGACTAAATTGTAATCCTAATATTGATGCAAGATTTAAATTTTCTCCCTCAAATACTACAATGCTACTTGGTAAATTTGTAATTAATAGTATATAAATGTATAAAATTAATAAAAATATTATGAGAAAAATTTTTAAAATCATTTTTTTCAAGAATTTTCATTCCTCTCCAGACTGAATTTCGTTACAGTTCAGTAATAAATATTTGTAAAAGCTTCCGAATATAATAATTTATTAAT
>CAWVFT010000059.1:0-20158 GCA_963928635.1 Bacillota bacterium
ATAGATAATTTAGGATGTCTTTCAGACCATTTGCCTTTTTTGCTTTTTCCGTTTTTGCCTTTTTTCTTCGTGTTATATACTTTTGTTTCATCATTATTTGGTCTAGTTCCTTTTCTAGTATTCTTTTTGGTTCTTGTATTGTATGTCTTTGTTTTGTCACTATTATTGTTTCTTTTTTTTCTACTTTTACTTGGCATTTTTTACCTCCTTTGTAGGATAAAATTTATGACAACATTATTATATTACATTTTTATAAAAAAATAAAGTATTTAAGGAAATTTTAATATATACCATTTAATGAATATAATTCTTTAATTTTTATTTTGTCCTTTTTCACTTTTTCAACTATATTATTGTATGGTTGGGATTTGTAAAAGCAAGATTCATATAATTCTTTTGTCTTATATTTTTTATTCTTAATTTGATATTCATTAGTTTTTTCTGCATATATTTCATAATCGTTTATAATTAGTCCTTGAAATCTTTTCTTTTCAATTTCTAAAACTCCTTGTAGATTAATAATTATAGCCTTTTCGTAAATATTATATTTGTTTATTAATTCTTTGGGAAAATCAAAGTTTAGTATTATTTTTGCTTTTGCTAATCCTTTCTTTTTGTTATTCATAACTGTTATTGCTATGCCAGATTCTTTTATCATTATTTCTTCGATTTTTTTAAATTTTTCTATATGATTTGTAATTATATTAATTGATTTATATGTATTGGCTAATCTTTTTATTGTTTGTAGTGTTATTTCTGTTAAATCATTTATTAATATGTAGATGTTTGTTTCTTCACTTTTCATGTTTTCTTTATTTAATATGTATTCTAATATTTCTGGTACTAGTATTTTATATAGCCAACTTCCATCTATTATCTCTAAATCTTGCTGTTTTAATAAATCTATATATTCTTTGAAATTTTGTATATTTTTGCTTATTACAACTTTTTTGCTATTTCCTTTTTTTAATATTTTCATTGTCTTTTTTGCTAGATTTCTGGCTTTATTTATATTCAAATTATTTTTTTTTATTGGCAAAATTATTCTATCTATTTCTAATTTTACTCTTGATAGTTTTTCTTCTAAAAAGCTTGGCTTGTCTGATTCTTCTATATAATACATAAAAACACCTCTTACACAAATATATGTGAGGTGTTTTTATATTATTACCGATTATTAAATTATAATTTTAAAATTTCTTCTTCTTTTAATCCAGTAATTTCTTTTATATATTCTGTATTTTCTCCTTTTTCTTTTAACTTCCTTGCTATTTCTTTTTTAGTTTGTGTGCTTCCTTGCTCTATTCCTTGCTGTATTCCCTGTTCGATTCCTTGTTCAATTCCTTGTTCAATTCCTTGTTTTAGTCCATCTTTAATTCCAGATTCTAAGCCCTCTTGATATGATTGTTTTTTTGCTGCCTTTTCATCCATTATGGCTTTTAGTCTTAGGTCGGCTAATATTTGCATTCTTTCGTCTTCGCTCATTGTTTCTAATTTTTCTTTTGCTTCTTTTATTCCTTTATTTTCTTTCATATATTCATCAACCTTCTTACTTTCTGGATTTTCCAAAAAATACATCCATTTTATAAGTTCGTTATTTTTTTCTTTTTCTTTTAATTTATGTATCTTTGGTAATTCAATTATATGTAATTCTAAGTATTCTGTCAATATGATTTTTCTATCTTTTCTTTCGATTATTTTTGCTTTTATTTATAAAATTATATCTCTTTTTAAAAACTCTTTTTCTACCTTTCCTATTCCTATAAATTTGTCTTCGGAATAAATCCTATAAATGTCATCTACTGTATTTTCATTTTTCAATTTTACGCCATTTAGAAATTTGATTAAGTCTTTTTCTCCTAAATATATTTCTTTCTTATTATTAAAAAATTCTTCGATAGTGATTAAATATTTTTCGCTTTTTATTATTTTTTCTTCTAATTCTTCTATTGTTAAACTATTGTCTATTTTAAAATTTCCTACTTCTAATCTTTTTAATTCCTTCATATAACCTATTGTTCCTAATTTTGTTGCTATATCTTCACACAAACTTCTTATATATGTACCTTTACTGCATTTTACAATAAATTCTATTGTTTTTTCAGATTTGTCTATTTTAATTAGATTTATCGAATAAATTTCTATAGTTCTAGAAGGTATTTCTACGTTTTCTCCCTTTCTTGCATATTCATAGAGTTTTTTTCCTTTTACTTTTATTGCTGAATATATTGATGGTTTTTGTTCTTGTTTTCCTAAAAAGCTTGTCAAGATTTCTTTTATATGGCTTTCTTCTAAAATCTTTTCGTCTACATTTTTTTCTTCTATTATTTCCCCTTCTGAGTCTGCTGTGTCTGTTTTTGCTCCAAGTTGCAACTTGACTTGATATTTTTTGTCATGGTTTATTAGATATTTTGAACATTGTGTTCCTTTTCCAATTAATAATGGTAAAACTCCTTCTGCCATTGGGTCTAACGTTCCTGTGTGTCCGACTTTTTCATTTAATATTTTTTTTACTTTATATACTATGTCATGTGATGTACACCCTTTTGGTTTGTTTATAACAATAATTCCATCCATTTTTATTCTCCCTTCTTATATAAATATATTTTAAGAGAGAATATTGATAATTTCAAGTGTTTATAATATTTTTATTTGTTTTAGGGCGTACATTCTAACAAATGATTAATACGATAATAGTGCTTATCTTTAATATAATGCTACACGAAATCCAACAACTCCATCCTTTGCATCAATTTTTGCAGGATTGCGATTGCAGACTGGACGATTAAATCCTGTAGTATTAAAGTTTCCGCCTCTCTGTGTACACGGATTAGGGCTTAGATTAGAGCTTTTTTCCAAAGTTCATTCCCTTACATTTCCGGCTAAGTCATCAATATTTAATGTACTATTTTGTTGTACTGTCCCAGTTGACAGCAAAATCATACTTTCTGCACCAGAGTTTGATTTTATATAATTATATGGTACTTTCAATATATTTTAATATTAAATCCCACTGTATTCCAAATAGTAAACTACTTGTCTTGTTACTTTGAGATATCAAATTCGCTATATTTTGTGCTTCTGCGCAAGTTATATAATTATATGGATATGCATTTTTTTGAATTACTGGTTTTCTTGTGTCATTGTTACTATTTTTTACTGTCCATGTTCTAGATCCTACCTCATATTGCCCTATCCAGAAGCCACCATTCTCATAAATACTCTTAATCATTTTATTCTTTAATTTAATATATTCTTCTTCTGATGTTATTCCACATCCCTCATAATAAACATCAGTATAATCACTTGAATACTCTTCTGTATATAGTTTTAAGTCGTTGTAAATTGTATTACATTCTTCCTTAGTAAAGTCTTTTATTTCCAAACCTGCCTTTTTGTATACTTCCACTGTTTTAGGAACTTCAATCCATACAAAACTATTTCCGTCTTTATCTATAATTACTAATCCATTATCAACTTCATTTTCTCCTTCTACTTGTGAAACAGCAAATCCTGCTGGTATTGTTACTGTTATTTTTTCTCCTGTGCTATTATCTGTATATGTGCTATTTTCTAAATGTGTTGCAGCCTCTAATGCTGTTAGTCTTCTTAATTCGTTTTCTTCAGCTTGCTTAGTTTCTTCTTTTGCCTTTGCTGCATTTTTTAATATCCCATTATCTCCTGTTAGTGCTGCTATTGTTACTGCTGCTAGAATTAATAAAATAATTATTGTAATTACTAATGCAATTAATGTTATTCCCTTTTCCTTTTTCTTTTCATTTGTTTCCTTCTTTTTTACCTTTTTGTTCTTATTTATTATTATTTATCTTACAATATTAGAATATCATTTTTATATAAAAAATGCAATACTTTTGTATGGTATTTTTGTATGGTTTTTTATGGCAAAATATAACTATAAAAAGGAGGCATAAAATGTTTGAAATATCTAAATATAAAAAGAGCAATGTAAAAATTACCATTCGTTTGCCAGAAAATATAAATGATACTTTAAGAAAAATTGCTAAGAAGGAAAATATGAGTTTTAATAATGTTTTAGTTAGTTGTATCCAAAATTCTTTGGATGAAATGGATTTAAAAAAATATGATGATGTTGATATTTATGATGATGATAATTCAGAAAAAGAGATAAAAGTATAATGTAAATTAAATAAACCCTAGAGAACATTTATTGAGTATTTTATGTTCTTTAGGGTTTACTTTTACTTTGACTTTTAATTATATGATACACAAATATATTTTAATTTATATATTTCTAGTTATATAGTATTTTATAAGACTTTTCTAATTTCTTTTAATACCTGTTCTTTTACTTGTTCTACATTGCCTTGAATTAAGGCACCTGCTGCTTTTGGGTGTCCTCCACCACCAAATAAATAACAAATATCTGAAACATTAATATTTCCTGTAGATCTCATAGAAATCTTGTATGCGTTTTCATCATCTTTTTGCCTAATAAAAACAGACACTTCAACACCTTCTATGCTTCTTCCTTCTTCTACTATTCCTTCATGATCTCCTGGTTCAGCATTTACTTCTTCTTCGTCTTTTTTAGTTATATATGTAAATGCAACTTTGCCGTTTTCTAACAACTCTAGTCTGTCCATACTTCTTTTTACTAGTTCAAAATTTGCTTTTGTTCTAGTTTCTAGAACTCTTTCATATATTTCTGAGACATTTATACCTTTTCTTAATAATTCTGCCGTAAATTCGAATGTTTCTGGAGTTACACTTGAATATTTGAATCCACCTGTATCTGTAATTATACCTGTTAAAATACAACTACCTATTTTTGTGTCTATATCTATATTAAAATATTCAAACATTCCTGCTAATATTTCACAACATGCTGGAGATACTGGATTTACAAAGTTAATATCTCCATACATTGTGTTACTTCCATGATGGTCTATTACTATTGTTTTTTTGGCATTTTCGAAATATTCATTTGCCATTACTCTTTTTAAGTCTGCACAGTCTACACTTATAGCTAAATCATAATTTTTTATATCTGATTCTTCTTTTACTTCTTTTGCTCCTGGTAAAAAATCAAATGTTCTAGGAAATTCTTTTAGTATTACATCACTAGATTTTCCTATACTTTTTAATGCCATATACATTCCAAGGCTACTTCCTATTGCATCTCCATCTGGTGATTCATGTGTTAATATTACTATTGAATTTGCTTTTTTTATCTCTTCTAAAATATTATCCAATGTCATTATCTTCACTCCCATTTTCTTCTTTTTTTGGCATTATTTCCTTTAGTATATTATCAATTCTTGTTCCATATTCTATTGAGTCATCTATTTCGAATATTAATTCAGGTGTGTTTCGTAAATTAATTCTTTTTGCAAGTTCAGTCCTTATATATCCTGATGCATTTTTTAAACCATTGAACGTATCTTTTAAATTCTTTGCCCCCATTATACTTACATAAACTTTAGCATATTTTAAATCAGTTGTTACTTTTACTTTTGTAACACTAATTAAACCTGTAATATTAGGGTCTTTTAATTCTCTATCAATAATATTGCTCAACTCTTTTCTGTATTCTTCATCAATACGATTAATTCTGTTATTTCCTCTTTTTTGCATTCTGCTTTACACTTCCTCCATAATATAAACTTCAATTATGTCTCCTTCTTTTATGTCATTGTAATTTTCAATTTGTATACCACATTCAAAGCCTTTAGAAACTTCTTTTACGTCATCTTTAAATCTCTTTAATGTTGCAAGCTTGCCTTCATGAATAACAACGTTATCTCTAATAACTCTTACTCCTGCATGTCTTTCAACTTTTCCTGATGTTACATATCCACCTGCTATTGTACCAACATTAGAAATCTTAAATGTTTGTCTAACTTCTACATTTCCAATAACTTTTTCTTGATATTTAGGGTCTAACATTCCTTTCATTGCTGAATCTACATCATCTATTGCTTGATAAATTACAGAATATTGTTTTATTTCAACACCATCACGTTCTGCCATATCTTTAGCACTTGGCGTTGGTCTTACATTAAATGCTATTATTATTGCATTTGATACTTTTGCAAGCATTACATCTGATTCTGTAACAGCTCCTGCAGCACTATGAATTACTTTTACCTTTACTTCTTCATTAGATAATTTTTCCATAGACTGTTTTACAGCTTCTACTGAACCTTGTACATCTGCTTTTACAACTAGATTTAATACTTTTATGTTTCCTTCTTCCATTTGACTAAATAGATTATCTAATGTTACTTTTGTTGTATTGTCTATAGCTTTTTCTCTTGCTTGACGTTTTCTTCTTTCTATTAAGTGTTTTGCCATTTTCTCATCTTTTACTTCATAGAATGTATCTCCCGCTTCTGGTACATCTGTTAATCCCATTATTTCTACTGGTGTTGATGGCCCTGCTGATTTTACTTTTTTTCCTTTATCATTGACCATGCTTCTTATTCTACCAATTGAAGAACCTACTACTATAGTATCTCCAACATCAAGTGTTCCCCTTTGAACTAACATTGATGCAATAGCACCTTTAGATTTATCTAATCTTGCTTCTATTACAACACCTTTTGCTTGTTTATGAGGGTTTACTTTTAATTCTAATACATCTGCTTCTAATAATACCATCTCTAATAATTGGTCAATATTTTTATTTTGCTTAGCAGATATTGGAACACAAATTGTGTCTCCTCCCCATTCTTCAGGAACTAACTCATATTTCATTAGTTCTTGTTTTACTTTATCTATATTTGCATCTGGTAAGTCTATTTTGTTTATTGCTACAATTATAGGGATTCCTGCTGATTTAGCATGATTTATTGCTTCAACTGTTTGTGGCATTACACCATCATTTGCAGCAACTACTAATATTGCAATATCTGTAATTTGTGCACCTCTTGCACGCATAGCTGTAAACGCTTCATGTCCTGGTGTGTCCAAAAATGTTATTTGTCTTCCATTTACATTTACTGTATATGCACCTATTGCTTGAGTAATTCCTCCTGCTTCTCCACTTATTACATTTGTTTTTCTTATTGTGTCTAATAGTGATGTTTTACCATGGTCAACATGCCCCATAACTACAACTACAGGTGGTCTTGTTACTAAATCTTCTTCTTTATCTTCTGAGTCGTCAAATAGAATGTCTTCCTCTGTTACTGTTTCTTTCTTTTTGGCTGTTATTCCAAATTCTCCTGCAATTAGGAATGCTGTATCAAAGTCTAATTCTTGGTTAATTGTTGCCATTATTCCATATCCTAATAATTTCTTTATAACATCTGCTGTTGTTTTCTTCATTTCTGCAGCTAGGTCTTTTACTGATATGTTTTCTGGTATTTCTATTTCTGTTAATTGGAATATTTTTTGTTTTGTTCTATTCTCATCATTCTTTTGAACTTTTTTCTTTCCTCTTCTACCTCTTTGTGTTGTTAAATCATAATAATCTAACATTCCTCCGTCTTGCTCATCAAACATATTTGATAATCTACTTGTTTGTTTTAAGCTTTTTAATTTTCCTTCATCAAAATTACTATTGTCATTTCTTCTTGTTCTAGATTTCTTTTGAGTTTTTACAGATTCTTCAAATTTGCTATTATTTTTTTGTTTGTCTATGTTTTTGTTATATTCCCTTATACTTTCTTTTTCTGGAACTTCTGCTGACATAATATTTTTGATATTCTTTTCTATTCCCTTTTCGTCAAGAGGTCTTCTGTTGTTATTGAAACGATTCTGATTATTATATGTTCCTCTATTTCTATTATCATTATTAAATTTATTATTCTTATTGTCTTTATTATAATTATCTTTGCTATAATTATTTTTATTCTTATTTTTATTTGCTTTAAAGTCGTTATTTTTCTTTACTTCTTTTTGCACTGATGTTTTTTGCATAGGTTGTTCTTTTTCTCCTTGTACTGTTGTAGTTTTTTGTTCTGGGCTTTCATCAGGTGTTTTTTCTTGTATTTTTTCTTCGTTTTTAGATGATGATTCTTCTTTTTTAAGTCCAAAAAGTTCGCTTACAGTTTTAGGTTTATTAGGTTTATTCCTGTAAACTATATTAAAGTCTTTATTATGTTTTCTTTCTATAAAACCAACATTATTTGTTTTTTCTTCTTTTTTCTTTTCAGTTTTTTGTTCTTGATCTTCAGCAATGATAACTTCTCTTCTTATTATTACTGGTGCTTTTTGATCTTTTTCTTTTGATGTGTCTTTTTTGTTTTCTTTTTTTCCTTCTTTTTCAACATTTCTATTGGTTTCTTTGTTATCTTCTTTTTTTGCTGATTTTCCTTTGTTTTTTAAAGTTTTTTCAATTTTTCCGGCTTCTTCTTCAGTTACACTACTTAAATGGCTTTTTGCTTCTATATTTAATTTGTTTGCAACCTCTAAAACTTCTTTACTAGTTAAATTTAATTTTTTTGCTATTTCGTGAATTTTTATTTTACCCAATAGAATCACCCCCATTATTGTATAGTTTTCTTATTTCTCTTGCTAAATGCATATCCATTATTCCTAGTATTGCCTTGTTTGTTTTTCCAATTGCATGACTCAAACTAGATATCGTTCCAAAAAATATTGTTGGTATTTTGGCTTCTGTTGCCATATTTTTAAATTTTAATTTTGTTTTTTCAGAAGTATTTTCTGCTAATATTAATAAATATATTCTTTTTCTAGATATCTCTCTTTTTACACTATCTGCACCAAAAGCCATTTTGCCAGCTTTTGCTGCTAATCCAATTAATCCTAATACTTTATTTTCCAAGAATTACACCTCTTATACTTTCATAAATTTCATTAGATATATTTGTTTCAAATATTTTGTTTAATCTTTTAGATTTTTTTAGCTTTTCTAGACATTCTACATTATTACAAATATATGCACCTCGTCCATCTAGCTTTCCTGTTTTGTCAACTAATATTTCATTGTTTTTGTTTTTTACTATTCTTATTAAGTCCTTTTTGTCTTTTTTTTCGTTGCAACCCATACATGTTCTTTGTGGTATTCTTTTCATTTTTATCATCTCCTATTAAAGATGTAATATTTAACAACGCCAAAACCGAATTATTTTTCAACCTACTCTTGTGCTTTTTCTAGCATCTCTCTAAATTGGCTCTCTGATTTTATATCTATTTTCCAATTTGTTAATCTTGCAGCAAGTCTTGCATTTTGCCCAGATTTTCCTATTGCTAATGATAATTGGTCATCTGGTACTATTACTTGTGCAAATTTTTCTTCTTCTTTTATATCTACAGCTAATATTTGTGCTGGTAATAACGCTGCTGCAATATATATACTTGGGTCTTCGTTCCACTCTATTACATCAATTTTTTCTCCATTAAGCTCATTTATTACATTTTGTATTCTTACTCCTTTTTGTCCTACACATGAACCTACTGGATCAATATTAGGGTCTGGCGAAAATACTGCTACTTTGCTTCTATACCCTGGGTCTCTTGAAACACTTTTAATTTCAATTACTCCTTCATATATTTCAGGTATTTCAAATTCTAATAATTTTCTTACGAAATCAGGATGACTTCTAGATACTATTACTTGTGGAGCTCCTTTTTGTCCTTTTTCTACGTCTATTACTACACCTTTTATTTTTTGATTTACATGATATTTTTCAGTTGGTATTTGCTCTTTTGTTGGCATTACTCCTTCCAATTTTCCTAAGTCCATTACAACTATATTGTGGTCAGCTTTTTGGATTATGCCTGAAACTATTTCACCTTTTCTATCATTAAATTCATTAAAGTTAATTTCTCTTTCTGCTTCTCTTAATTTTTGTATTATTACTTGTTTTGCTGTTTGTGCTGCTATTCTACCAAAGTCTTTTGGTACTATTTCTATTTCTACTGAATCTCCTATTTTTAGTTGTTTGTTTATTTTATGTGCATCTTCTAGTGATATTTCTAATGTTGCATTTGTTGGCTTTTCTACAATTTCTTTAACTGAATAGATATGTGTTGCTCCTGTATTATGATCTATGTCTACTTTTACATTTTCTAGAGAATCAAAATTTCTTTTATATGCTGTAACTAATGCTGTCTCTATTGATTCTAATACATATTCTTTTTTTATTCCTTTTTCCTTTTCTAATTCTTCTAAAGCTAAAACTAATTCTTTGTTGTCTATAGCTTTCATGATTTCATTCCTCCTTATAATTTTTTAATCATTCCAATTATATATAGTCTTTATTTGTGATATATTTTTTCTTTCTATTCTAATTTCCTTGCTTTCTTGTTTTATTATTATTTCTTCACTTGAATAGCTTTTTAGAATTCCTTTATAATTTTTATTTCCTTCATCATCTTTTTTAAATAGATTTATATTAATTTCTTTTCCTATATTTTGTTCTAAATGCTTATCTTTTCTTAAGATTCTTTCTACTCCAGGTGATGATACTTCTAGGAAGTACTGTTGTTTTATATAGTCTTCTTCATCAAGTTTGTCTTTTATTGCATCATTTACTTTTTCACAGTCTTCTATTGTTATTCCTTTTGGATTATCTATAAATATTCTTAAGAAGTAGTCTTTTCCTTCTTTTGCATATTCTATATCATATACTTCATATCCTATATTTTCTATTATTGGCTTTACTAAATTTCCTACTTTTTCTTCTATACTTGCCAAAGTATCCCTCCTTTTTTCCAAAAGTTAAGAGTGGGTTCTGTGCCCACTCTTTTGTCTTAACTATGCTTTTATTATTATACCCAATTTTTTCTAAAAATGCAATACTTTTTGTAAATTTTTTGCTAATTTGCAGTATTTGTTGTTACAATTCACAGTTTAAAATGAGAAATACTTTCAAAGGTTTAATTAATATTTATCTCGTTCGTCCCAACATCGCAGAAACTGTATAAAATTAATTAAATTAAAATTTAATTAATTTTAACATTTTCTAGCTAGCAGGTCCCCACACGAGCTCACTTCGAAAAATATTAATTAAACCTTTTCAAGATTATTTGCTATATGCGGCTGTGAATTGTAACATTCTTTTCCACTAAATTAAATGTATATTGATATTTTTTGTACTTCACACTGAAATTTTGTTGGCTAACCAATTGTACTGCTTCTCCGTATTTTTCCTCTACTTGTTCTAGCAACACATTATTGCCTGCATTTATAAGCCATATTCTTCCAGTATAATCATCTAAAAAACTTAAATCATATACTGTTGTCATATTAGGTCCATATGCTTTATATGCTTCTTCTACATTCCAATGCTCTTTATCATAAAAATATTGTGTATATTCTGGCAAGTTTGCAGATATTATAAATCCACTTCCTTCATTTCCATATACTAATATGTCACCTTCTTGGATATTTTCTTTTATGTAGTTTATTGGCTCACTATTGCTTGAGTCATAATTTGTTTGTATCATATTGATATTTACAATTGTTGCAATAATAACTGTTAAAATATATATTACTAAATTTACTTTTCTGTTTCCTAGTTTTTCCATTATAAATGCTAGGAAGAAAATAAATAATCCTGTTATAAGTAATAAATATCTTGCATATATTATTGATCTTTTTAATACTATTGATACAACTATTGCTCCTAATATAACTGCAAAGTATATTATAATTGCATATCTTGCTGGTTTTATGTCTTGTTTATTTTTTGATTTTATATTTTTTATTATTAAATATATTACATATACTGTTATTATTAACCCATATATAATTGCAACCCAATTATTAATATATATTGAATCATCTAGGTTACCTGTGAATTGGAATGCAAACATATCAATAAATGTTTTAGGGAATTCCCATTGTACCCAAAATCCTGCTGAAACTTGAGACATTTGAGTTAATAATGCCATTATCCATGGTATGTATAAAATTATTTGTATTATTCCTTGAACTAAGAATGTTGTTAAATCTTTTGTGAATTTTCTTTCTTTTATTGCATTTTTTAATAATAATATGAATAATAATACATTTATTATTCCTGCTGACATTAATCCGTAATAATGTGTATATGCTGAAGCTAAACTAAATATTGCAAATATTATCCAATTTTTTATGCTTTTATTTCCTTTGAATATTCTATAAGCATATATTGCCATTATTGTAACAAATAACATTCCTACAGTGTACATCCTTATTTCACTTGCATATATTACATTTACTGGTAAAAAATATACTAGGAATGAGAATAATAATCCTATTTTTTCTCCAAAATCTTTTCTTATATGTGTGTATCCTAATATTCCTAATATTGACAATGCAATTACTGAGATTAATCTAAATGCTAATATGTTGTTTCCAAATATTAAAGATACTATTTTTAATATCCAATAATATAGTATTGGATGGACATCATATCCACCTATACTCCATATCTCTCCAAATGTGTGATTATTTGAAATTGCAACTGAATAACTTTCGTCAAACCATAAATTTGTATGGAATGCTGCTAATGATATAAAAATTATGCCTAATATTATTATTAATATATGTATGTTTTTTATTTTTATATTTAATTTTTTCATCATTTTCTCCTTTAGTTATTTTGTTTAAAAATTAAAGAATTGACTTTTAAATCAATTCTTTTTCAGTTTTCAAATCTTCTTTAATATTGTTTATTTCGTTTATTTTAATGCTTCTAACATGATTAATTTTTTCCCATGATGTATTTCTCTTAAATAAACATTTAAAATTAATCAATAACCATGAACCCATAAATAATGGATAACATAATAATCCTTTTATCATAGGTTTTATTGGCCTTTTATCTAACCACATTGCAAACATACTTGTCAATATTGGGAATAGGAATGTTGGTATTAGATATCTTAATATATTTACAACTAAATCTGTTTGTGTTATTGCACTTCCTGCATACATTAAGAAGTTTGTTAATAATAATATTATTGTTAGTACAAACATTGGTATACTTCCTACAATATATAAGAATCCATCAACATTCATCATTGTTTTTTTGTCTTTTATAGCTTTTGCTAATGATTTTGTATATTCTTTTATACATTGCATATGTCCTACTGTCCATCTGCTTCTTTGAGACCAACTTTGTTTGAATCCTACTGGTTGTTCATCATATACTATAGCATCTGTTGCCCAACCTAATTTCTTTCCTTTTATTATTCTTTGTAGAGAAAATTCAATATCCTCTGTTAATGTTTTTGTTTGCCATCCATCTGGTTTTAATACATCAAATCTTACCATAAATCCTGTACCATTTAATAATGGTGATAATCCAACATTATATCTAGCTAGATGATAAAATCTATGCATTGTCCAATAAAATAATGCATATCCTGATGTTATCCAACTGTCTGTTGGATTTTTTATATCTCTATATCCTTGAACAACGTCTTCACCTTGGCATAATTTTTTATTCATGTTTTTTATAAAGTTTTTATCTACTATATTATCTGCATCAAATACAAAAAGAGCATCATAATCAGCATTTTCTTGTATTTTTTGTTTAATAAACCAGTCTAGTGCAAATCCTTTTGTCTTTTTCTCTGGATCAAATCTTTCATATACTATAGCTCCTGCATCTCTTGCAACTTGTGCAGTTCTATCTGTACAGTTATCTGCTATAACATATATGTCATATAATTCTTTATTATAATTTTGATTTTTTAAGCTTTCTATTAAATTTCCTACAACCGCTTCTTCATTATGTGCAGGTATTATTGCCATAAATTTGTGGTCTTTTTTTACTTTTAAAGGTTTGTCTTTTAATTTTATTAATGAGCATACACTTATACATAATTGATACAACCAAAATATTGTTACTATCCAAACTAAGGCTTCTCTTAGTATATATAAATACTCCATTTTTTTACCTCTCTTTTTTCTTTTTTTAATTTATATTCATTACCTTTTCTATTATACTATTTTTATCCAGAATATGCAACTTTTTTTGGAAATTTAATGAAATTTTAAGATATTATCCTTTTAATTGCTTTAACATCCATAAATTTTTCAAATAATTTGAAATATTTTCATCAATTAAAGTTGAAGTAGCATACGCTTCCTTATCGTCTGCAGATTTTTTTATCTTATTGGCTTCTTGTAATAATAATGTATAATCTTCTATTAAGTTCTCAATTACGATACTATCACTTACTTTTTCATTTTTCGCCTCTTTTATAGAAGTTGTTGCCAAATAATCTTTCATTGTTCCTAAAGGTTCATATCCTAACATTAGTATATGTTCTGCTACTATATCAATTTGTTCATTTATTTCATCATAATAATTTTCTAATTTTTCATGCAATGTAAAGAAATGCACTCCTTTTATGTTCCAATGATAATTTTGTAGTTTTCTATAAAATACTGCTAAATCAGCTAAAAATTTATTTAAATCTTTTACTAAATTTTCCATTTTACATCTTCCTTTCAAATTTTTTTAAATATAATTGTAGTGTAACCAAATTTTTGTGTCATATTCATTTTTATTTTTGGAAGATGCTCTGTTTTTTTGCTACTAATTTTTTAAAGATTTTTCCAAAATTTCAAAAAATCTTTTTTCTTTTTTAATATCATTGCTAGAATCTATAAACTTAATTTTATTTTTTAAATTACAATCATTTTTATAATTTAAAAAATCATCATTTAATAAGTTCTTTGCTTTTAATATCTCTTTTAAATGTATAGCAAGCCTTGGTGAACCATCAAAAAATTCAATATTTTCTCCTAAAATTTCTTTTATCTCCTCTTTTACTAATGGATAATGTGTACATCCTAAGACTACATTTTTTACAATATCTCTATATTTTTCAAGCTCCGACTTTAAAATTTCTTTTATTTTTTGCTCATTATCATTTTCTATTTTATCAGCTAGCCCAACACATGGTAATAAATATGTTTTCTTATTGTCGTATTTTTTTAATAATAAATTAAATTTTTCACTTTCAATTGTTCCTTTTGTAGCCATAATTAAAGTTGGTTTATCATATGAATAATCATGTACCATTTTATATGCAGGTTCAATTGCTATAATAGGTAAATTGCTATATTTTTCTCTTAAAAAACTAGAAGCAATCGCACTTGCTGTATTGCAAGCAATGACTATAGCTTTACAATTATTCTTTAATAAATTTGCCACTATATTGTCACAAATCTTTGTTATTTCTTTTTCATCTTTATCTCCGTATGGGTTATTTTTTGAGTCACTATAATATATATAATTTTCATTTGGTAACACTTTTATTATTTCTTTTAAAACTGTTACTCCTCCAATTCCTGAATCAAATATCCCTATATTCTCCATTTTTTCTCCTTTTTGATTAATTGGGGACAGGTACCATTATTTAAAATATGTTTTTACAATTCCTTTTCTTTTTTCTGATGCTATTTCTAAAACTGCTCCACTTAAGATAGCCATTTGCGGTGCTACATGTCCTATATCTGCTCCTGTGATTATTGGAATTTCTAAGTCTTTTAATGCTTCTTTTGCTGCTTCTTCAAAACTTATTTCGTAATCTTCTCTTACAAATAAAGGTCTGCCAAATATTATCCCTTTACAATATTTGAAATATCCCGCATTTTTCATTTGCCATAATATCCTAAATAGCTCTGGTGTTGACATTTCAAAACATTCTAAAAACCATATTATTCCATCTTTTTTGTATTTTTCTATATAGTTATTTATGTAGTCATATTTAGTTCCAAAAAATGTTTTTATGCAGTCTAAACATCCTCCAATAGCTCTTCCTTTTATTTCTATTTTATTTTCTCCTGTTATATTTTTCCACTCTACTTTTTCTGTTAAATTATATGTTTTATCAGAATTATTTTCTTCTGTTTGTTCTGAAAATGGAATTACTTTTTCATACTTTTCAAATGAATATTGTATAACTTCTTCTCCTGATTCAATTTTTAGTGCATCTGTTAAGTTTCTATATAGTGGTCTCATTGCGTAGTCTTTTATTGTTTGGCAATACATTGTTGGTATTTCCAATATTGTGTTAAATAAAAAGTTAATACTGGTAATATCTGAAAATCCTTGTAACCACTTTGGTTTTACATTTTTTAATTCATTAAAATCTAAGTAGTCTAACATTTCTATTAAAAAATCTCCACCTGTTGCAAATATTATCAATTTTACATCATCGTTTTTTAATAGCTGCATAAATTCTTTTGCCCTTTGCTCTCCTGTGCCACTTCTACCTTTATATTCTTTACAAACACTTTCTGTTTGAATTACTTTATATCCTAATTCTTCTAACTGTTTTTTAGCTAAATTTAATTCTTCAATTTTTTCTGGTTTAACAATTCCTCCAGATGGTGCACAAATGCCTATTGTATCACCTTTTTTTAGAAACTCTGGATAGTTCACTAATATCACTTCCTTACTTATATAATTAGTATTATACACAAAAATCTTTTATTATACAATAGGGATTTAAGAATGTACTCCTAAATCCCTATTAATTATATATTTTTTATGTTTTTCTTTTTAAATACTATAAATGCCACTATCATCATTATTAAGAAGTAAATTATGCATATTACAATAGATGATAACATTGTCATATTTGGCATCATTGGTAATGCTCCAAATAGGTATTGTGATAAATCCCAATTCATTGTTACAAAGTATTTTAGTATTTGCACATTAAATGTTATTGCTATTTGATTTATTATTGATGCAGACATAAATCCTAATAATGAGATTGTAATTGAAAGTGCACTATTATTAAATATCGTACTTAATGCAAAGGCTAATGTTCCAAGTAATATGATTATTGGCAATTGTGTTAATATTTGTAGTCCTAAATATGCGAATATATTTATTTCTTGTATTGCATTTGTATTAAAGTTATATTCTACTATTGGTATTGATAGACTATCAAATCCAAACATGATTCCACCTACAATTAACTGCATTAATAATATTGTTATTATTGTAAATATTATGATTATTAATGTTGTTAAAAATTTAGCAAGTAAAATTTTCTTTCTTGAATACGGTTTTATTAATAGTAGTTTTATTGTTCCTTTATTAAATTCTTCGCTTACTATTGTTCCTGCTATCATTACAACTATTACGATTATAAATAGGCTATATTGATCCATAAAAGTTTCTAATATTCCTCTTAAGTCATCACTTTTATTTATATCTACTTTGTTTTCTAATATATATCTATTTTCTTCTACATATTTTAAACTTTGATTATATTGCTGTTTTTCATTATATGTTAAGTTATCTAGATTTTGTTCTAATTCAGCTACAGTTATAGAATATGATTGATATGCTTCTAATGCTTGATTTAAATAATCATTTCCATATTTTATTTCTTGATTTATTCTATATTCTGCTACTTCTTTATTTATTTCTGCTTGTTTTATTTGAATCTCTAAGTCTTTTATTAATTGTTTATCTTCTGTATTATTTTTTTGTTCTTTTAAGTTTTCTAATGTTTTTTCTGCTGTTTCTAAATCTTCATTTGCAAAGTATTTCCAGTCATCATTATCTAATTTTTGTACTAATTCATCAATTTGATTCTGTATTTTTTGTGCTTCTAATTCATTCTTATTTACTCCGAATTTGTATGTGTTTTGCTCATTTATTAATGGAGTAATTTTTCTGTATATTATTTGTATTTGCCATGAATCTCCTGCATATTTATTTGTTAGTATTGCTGTATCTAATTCTGATTTTACACTTATGTACATTGAGTTATCTGCTACTTTATTTGGATCTAATGTCTCTAATGTATTCTCCAAGCTTTTTATTGTTTCTTCACTGTATTTATAATATGATGAATAGTTATTTGTTACATATTTTGTCATGCAGTTGCTAAATATGATAAATGCTAGCACTACTAGAAAGGTTATATATATGGTTTTCTTTTTAAATATTTTTGTCAATTCATTTTTTATTAAACTAATCAATTATATTCCCCCCTGTCTTTTCCAAAAATGCATCTTCTAATGATTTTTCTTCTTCTTTTATTTCATAGATTTTTATCGCATTTTTCACTAGTTTGTTTACTATGCTTGGTATATTTTCTTTTTCTGTTTCAATTTTGAACTCTGTTTTACTTATTATAATCGCTTCTTCTATGACTTTTCCTGCTTTTTCGCTATTATCTACTTCAAATATGTGTATATTTTTATGTGATGTATTTTTCATTTCTGAGATTTCACTTGTTTCGATTATTTGACCATTTTTTATGATGCATATTTTATTACAAAAACTGTCTAGCTCTGCTAAGTTATGACTTGAAATTAATATTGCCATTTCTTCTTTTTCTGCTAGTTCAACTAACAACTCTCTCATTTCCTTTATTCCTTCTGGGTCTAGTCCGTTTGTTGGTTCATCTAAAATTAATAAATTTGGCTTGTGTATTATTGCTTGTGCTATTCCTAATCTCTGTCTCATTCCGAAGAGAATATTTTGATACTTTATCATTTATTCTATTTTCTAATTTTACTAATTTTACTACTTCGTCAATTCTTTTTTTGTCTACATTTTTGTATAAATTTGCTACTAATTTTAGGTTTTCATATCCTGTTAGGTGCATATACATATCTGGATTCTCTACTATTGCTCCTACTTTTTCTATTGCCTTTGTAAAATTTTTCTGCACATCATATCCATTTATATATACAGTTCCACTTGTTATTCCTTGTAATCCTAATATTAATTTTATTGTTGTTGTTTTTCCTGCTCCGTTTGGTCCTATAAATCCTAGAATGTCTCCCTTTTTCAATTCTAAAGATACTTCTTTTAGAATTAGTCTTTTTCCAAATTTTTTGGAAAGCTTTTCACATTTTAAAACTGTTTCCATTTGTATTACATTCCTCCTTTTAAGTTCTTTTGAATAAAAAAATAATTTGTTATTAATTTTTCATTCTTGTTTTGTTTGGATATATTCTAGCATATTTATTTTTATAATACTATTTATTTTTTCTTAAGTTTTTTGCTTATTTATTTAGATTTTCTTAAGTTTTCTATTTATATTAGTTTCTTTTCTTTTAGTTTTTGAAGCATTATTCTAACGGCTAATTCTCTATGATTATGCATTTCTTCTAATGTTTTATCTTCTATATCACTCATTGGTTTATCAAATCCTTCTGGAATAAATATTGGTATGTATGTTAATCCTCCTAATGTTCCATATTTTTTTGCTACATAACCTTTAGATTCTCCCCTTGCTACTATTTTTTCACCATCTTCTAAAATTCCTGTTAGAACACATACAAATGTGCATTTTCTGTCTTCTGGATTTTGGTATTTTTTCATTTTGTCTAGAACTTTTTCTAATGTTTGTTTTTGCGTCGCATTTGGTCCTGCATATCTTGCTGAATATATTCCAGGTTCTCCATTTAATTTTTCTATGCATAGCCCTGCATCATCTGTTAATATTAATTCATATTTTATATTATTTTTCTTACAATAGTTTTCTATTGCTCTTGCTTTTATTTCTGAATTTTCTTCAAATGTTTTTCCGTCTTCTATTATTTCTTCATTAAATTCTATGTCTTTCAATGTTTTTATTTCTATGTTTTCTATTTTATCTTCTTTTAGTATTTTTTTCATTGCTTCTACTTTTCCTTGGTTTGTTGTTCCATATATTATTTTCATAGTTATTCCTCCTTGTTACCAAATATACTTCTAATAATTTTCATTATAAATATATCCTAATTTACTATGTATTTCTTTATGACAATTTGAACATACTAATATACATTTTAAAGCTTCTGCTTTATATTCTTTCCAAGACATGGTATTCCCTGAACCCAACTTAAATTCTTTTTCGTTTGGATTTTCATGATGAAATTCAAGTGCATCTATACATTTATTATAACCACATATAGAGCACCTTCCTCCTAATAATTTTATTGCTTGTATTTTCATACTTCTTCGTAATATTGTTTTTTGATGTTTTCTTGTTGCATTATCATTTCTTGTAGATTCTCCACTACAATCATAACAATATATTCTTGTAGCAGATTTTGTTTCAAACTTACTATTACATATCTCACATGTTTTTTTCATGTATTTTCACATCCTTGATTAGTATTATACATGATTTGTAATATAAAAACTAGCGAACATACAAAAAAATAACAGATAATTTCTTATCTGCTATTTATGGCTCCTCTTGTTGGACTCGAACCAACGACCTATCGGTTACTGCACTACAC
>CAWVFT010000060.1:0-36083 GCA_963928635.1 Bacillota bacterium
GTGGTAGATAGGTTGGAGGTGTAAGTGCAGTAATGTATTAAGCTGACCAATACTAATAAATCGAGGGCTTAACCACAAATACTAAAAGAAGTGGAAGAAATCGAAAAACTAAAACGAAAAAATTTCATCTATGTATTTTTGAGTGTGCTATAAATTGCATACAATAATTTTCTAGTGATGATGACATTCAGGGAAATACCTGTTCCCATTCCGAACACAGAAGTCAAGCCTGAGTGTGCCGAAGATACTTGCGGGTTACCCTGCTGGGAAAATAGGTTGTCGCTAGATTTTTTTTCTTTGTAAAACTAAATTATATTATATTTCAAAACTCATTTTATCTTGATTTTATATGCTTTTTAATATATAACATTAAGGCTGACATTTAATAATTATTATTTTGTGTTTTTATTTTGATTTTTTTAATTTGTGTGATATAATAATTACGAAAAAATAAACCAAAAGGAATATATTAAAAAATAAGAAAGGATAGATACAAATGTATTATTGGAATATATTAGAATTAGGAAATAAAAAAGAAAAAATAGACAAAAAAATGGTTCAGGATAAATACCAGGAAATCCGAAAAAGATTATTAGATACATATAAAATGACAGATAGCAAATTTCAAGATAGTATGAAATTATTAAATATGGCATATACATATTGTAGTAATGATACAAGTATAGCAATAAGAAATAATATTGTAAAAAATTCCGAAAAACCAAATGCAGATTTAAGAATAGAATATGCTAAAGAAGAAACAGCAGTAATTCTTGGAAAAAGGAAAGATGTTAGAGAAATAGATTTTTTAAAAAATGAAAAAATCGTAGGAGAATTAAAAAAAGAAGGAATGAATTTTAATCAATTAGTTCCACCAGATCAAGAAGAAGAAGAACTTTTTTATGATTTTGCAACAGGAGAGATATCTGGAGAAAGAAAAAGTGAAACGTCAATATCTTTAGCAAGAAGAAAGAGCAAAGTAAGAGATGGAAATTTCACAATAGTAAAAGATGCAATATATAATATTGCAGATTTAAAAACAGAAACATCAGGAGAAAAAAATAGTAGGTATGCTAAAACCGGACAATTAACACAATACAGTATAATAAAGACAAATTTGAATTCAATAACAAAAGAATTGATTAATTTATATGGAGAAATAGATTTAGATGAATTTGAAAAGGACTTAGAGTATAGAGCTACTGTGTACAAAGCAATCGAAAGAGCTAGAGCTGAAAATAATCCATATATTGGAACAGTGTTAAAAAGTAAAATAAAAGAAGATGGATTAGAAAAAAATGGAGTTAAACAATTAAGAAAATTAGAATTAGAAACTAATCTTTCACATCAAGAACAAGACGAAGAAATAGGCGAAAGGTAATAATTGAAAGGAATTGATAATATGGCAAAAGTAATTTGGAAATCAGGAACATTTGTATACCCAATACCAGCTGTAATGGTAAGTTGCGGAACAATGGAAAAATCAAATATAATAACAGTAGCATGGACAGGTATTTTGAATACAGAACCAGCGATGGTATATATTTCAGTAAGACCAACAAGATATTCATATAATCTAATAAAAGAGCAAGGAGAATTTGTAATTAATTTGACAACAAAAAAGTTAGTAAGAGAAACTGACTGGTGTGGAGTAAAAACAGGAGCAAAAGTAGATAAATTTAAAGAGATGAATTTGCATAAAGAAAAAGCAAAATTTGTACAATGTCCATTAATAAAGGAAAGTCCGGTTTCTATAGAATGTAAAGTAAAGGAAATAAAAGAACTAGGAAGTCATCATTTATTTATAGCAGAAGTATTATCAATAGATGCAGATGATAAATATATTGATGAAAAAGGAGCTTTTGATATATCAAAATGCGATTTAATTGCTTATGCAAATGGAGGATATTATAGTTTAGACAAAAAGCTTGGAAAATTTGGATTTTCAGTACAAAAAAAGAACAAAAAAATTAACTAAAAGCGTTGACATATTAACGAAAAAGTGATAAAATAATTGAGCATATGTTATTACGGACATATGCTCACATCGTTTAAAAAAGTAAGGTAAAATACGGAGGTGTATTATAATGGCATCAAAAGGACCAAGAGAAAATATAACATTAGAATGTACAGAATGTAAAAACAGAACATATACAACAACAAAAAACAAAAGAAATAATACTGACAGATTAGAATTAATAAAATATTGTAAGTTCTGTAAAAAACGTACAACACATAAAGAAACAAAATAATTATAGGCTATTTTAAGGAGGATATAAAATGGCTAAGGAAAAAGCAAACAAAAATGATAAAAATAAAGTAAAAGCTAATAAAGAAATTAGTAAAAATAAAAAAAGCTTTTTTAAAAGTTTTAAAACAGAGTTAAAAAAAGTAGTTTGGCCAACACCAAAACAATTAGCAAATAATACTTTTGCAGTAATAGCAATAGTATTAATAACAGTTATAATAGTTTTTGTATTAGATTTAGCATTTAATTCAATAAATAAATTTGGTGTAGAAAAATTAAAAGAAACAATATCAAATACAACTTCAACAACTGAAAATACAACTGCTACAAATGATGTGGCAAATGAAACAGATTCAAATAGTACAACTGTTGATAATAATCAAACAAATACATCAGAGGCAGAAAATGTAGTTAGCGAATCAAATGAAAGTGTAAATGAAGTAGTTTCAGAAAATCAAACTAACTAAACTAAAAAGTACGATTAAATAAATCAAAAGGAGGCTAAAATAGAATGTCTCAAAAAGATTATGACATGAATCCTAGATGGTATGTAGTACACACATATTCAGGATATGAAAATAAAGTAAAGAAAGATTTAGAAAACACAATAAAAAACAGAGAATTAGAAAATTACTTTTTTGATATAATAGTCCCAATGGAAGAACAAATAGAAATAAAAGATGGAAAAAGAAAAACTAATTTAAAAAAAGTATTTCCTGGATATGTCTTAATCAAAATGATAGTAACAGAAGAAACATGGTATATAGTAAGAAATACCAGAGGCGTTACAGGTTTTGTTGGTTCAGGAACAGACCCAATACCATTAACAGATGAAGAAATAAGAAATATGGGATTTGAAGAAGCAACAATAAATGTTGATTATGATGTAAATGAACAAGTACAAGTAATGAATGGACCATTCGAAGGATTTGTAGGAACAGTACAAGAAATTAATAAAGAAAAGCATAAAGTAAAAGTTCTAGTTTCAATGTTTGGTAGAAATACACCAGTAGAATTAGAATTTTCACAAGTTCAAAAAATGAAATAAATATAAAGATTTGAAGTAAATTAAACTTTAATAAGAAAGGAAGGTGCCAGTAAAATGGCAGAGAAAGAAGTTACAAATATTATTAAATTACAAATAGAAGCAGGTAAAGCAACACCAGCTCCACCAGTAGGACCAGCATTAGGATCAAGTGGTGTAAATATTATGCAATTTGTAAAAGAATTTAATGATAGAACAGCAAATCAACCAGGAATGATTATACCAGTAGTAATTACAGTATATAAAGACAAATCATTTGAATTTATTACAAAAGTTCCACCTGTTGCTGTATTAATAAAAAAAGCAATTAAAATAGAAAAAGGTTCTGGAAAGCCAAATAAAGAAAAAGTTGCTAAAATAACAAAAGAGCAAGTAAAAGCTATAGCAGAACAAAAAATGCCAGACTTAAATGCAGCTTCTATTGAAACAGCTATGAAGATGGTTGAAGGAACTGCTAGGTCTATGGGAGTAGTAGTTACAGAGTAAAATCGATTAAAAGCATCAATCTGCACATTTTCGATACTTTAATTACTCCTCGATATGCAAATGCATAGTCTAGTAATAGTAAATAAATTAATTGGGAGAGCATAGCTCGTTAAAACCAAAGGAGGTAAAAAAAATGAAAAAATTAGCTAAAAGATACGCAGAAAGCGAAAAATTAGTTGAAAAAAACAAATTATATGATATTAAAGAAGCTTTAGATTTAATAGAAAAAATGCCTAAAGCAAAGTTTGATGAAACAGTAGAATTACATGTAAAACTAGGTGTTGATTCTAAACATGCAGATCAACAAGTAAGAGGAACAGTAGTCCTTCCACATGGTACAGGAAAAACTCAAAGAGTTTTAGTATTTGCAAAAGGACCAAAAGCAGAAGAAGCTGAAAAAGCGGGAGCTGATTTTGTAGGAGCAGAAGAATTAATACCAAAAATACAAAATGAAAACTGGTTTGAATATGATGTTATAGTTGCAACACCAGACATGATGGGAGTTGTAGGTAGATTAGGAAAAGTATTAGGACCAAAAGGATTAATGCCAAACCCTAAATCAGGAACAGTTACAATGGATGTAACAAAAGCAATACAAGAAATAAAATCTGGTAAAGTAGAATATAGATTAGATAAAACTAATATTATTCACTTAGGATTTGGAAAAGTTTCATTTGGTGCTGATAAATTAAAAGAAAACTATGAAACAATAATGAATGCTATTATAAAAGCAAAACCAGCAGCAGCAAAAGGACAATACATTAAAAGTGTTTCTGTAGCAACTACAATGGGACCTGGAATATATGTAGACCAAAAATAAATAAAAAGCCAAAGACAGTAGGCATAAAACTTAAGTCCTACCGAGGTAAAAAGAAAGATAAAATATTGGATAAAGATGAAGTTTGTTATAAAAAATAGCAATACCTCAACTATTATAAATATTTAAGCACTTCTTATACCTCGTGGGAAGAAGTGCTTTTAATTTTATAAATATAAACATATATAGGAGGTGAAAAAAGTGGCAAGTGAAAAAATACTAAATCAAAAGAAGGAAGAAGTAACAAAATTAGCAAATGAAATGAAAGAAGCAAAATTAGTGCTTTTAGCAGATTATAGAGGAATAAATGTTGAAGATGTTACTACTTTAAGAAAAGACTTAAGAAATGCAAATGCAAAGTATAGTGTTATAAAAAATAATATTATAAAAAGAGCATTAAAAGAGGCTGGTATTGAGGGATTAGAAGATAAATTAGAAGGTCCAACAGCTGTAATTATGACTAATGAAGATTATTTAGAACCTACAAAGGTTATATATAATTTTACAAAGAATAATGAATATTATAAGATTAAATCAGGAGTAATAGAAGGAAAGGTAATGACTACAGAAGAAATAATTACAATAGCAAAATTACCTTCAAAAGAAACATTACTTTCTATGCTTGCTGGTGCATTACTTGCAAATATTTCAAAATTAGCAGTAGCACTTGATCAAGTAAAAGTTCAAAAAGAATCAGGAGCTGAAACAGTAGCTGTAGAAGCACCTGCAGAAGATTAATTTAAATTTTATATTTTTAGTTTAAAACTAAAAAAAAGACAAAGAATAGTCTTAAAAAATAAAAAATTTTAAAATTTGAAAAAAATAAAAATTAGGAGGAATAAAAAATGAGTAAAGAAGAAATGATTGAAGAAATCAAAAAAATGACAGTTGTAGAATTAGCAGATTTAGTAAAAGCTATAGAAGAAGAATTTGGAGTATCAGCAGTAGCAGCAGCTGCACCAGCAGCTGGAGGAGCTGTAGCAGGAGCTGCAGCAGAAGAAAAATCTTCATTTAATGTTATATTAAAAGAAGCAGGAGACCAAAAAATAAAAGTTATAAAAGTAGTTAGAGATGCAACAGGTTTAGGATTAAAAGAAGCTAAAGACTTAGTAGATGGAGCTCCAAAAACAATTAAAGAAAATGTAGCTAAAGAAGAAGCAGAAGACTTAAAAGCTAAATTCACAGAAGTAGGAGCTGTTATTGAACTTCAATAGTATGAAATGAAAAGAAAATAGAATATATTTATCATCTGACAAATATATTCTATTTTTTTCTACAATAGGAAGATCATATTTTTTATTATAGAAAAGTTGCTTTCTCTAACAGTTGTATACAAATATTATTATATTAATGTATTTGTTGATATAAATATATTAATATAATAATATTTTGAAAAATTCATATATTTAAATACTAAATTATTGGAAAAGTGATATAATATTTTTGAAAAAATATATAAAGGAAAGTGATTTATATGAAAAGAATAGGAGTAATATTAGCAACAGAAAAAGAATATGAAGCAGTTAAAAATATAATGGACGAAACAGAAGAAAATTTTATAAGGAACGAAGTATTTCTAAAGGGAAAGATCGAAGGAATACATTGTGTAATTACTAAATGCGGTGTTGGAAAAGTAAATGCGGCTAGAATAACACAAATGCTTTTGGATAATTTTAAATTGGACTGTATAATAAATATGGGGACTGCAGGTGCCTTAGATCCAATGCTAAATGTTGGTGATATAGTGATAGGAACAGAGCTTGTTCAGCATGATTTTGATGTTACAGCATTTGAACATGCTAAAGGATATATAACAGATATAGGTGATAGAATATATAGTAGTTTGAATTTAATAGAAGATTTTAAGAAAATAATAAAAAATTCTGAGGATAAGATATATAAGGTTGAAACAGGAACTATAGCATCAGGAGACATATTTTGTACAGAAACCCAAATGAAAAATAAAATATATGCCAAATTTGATGCTAAATGTGTTGAAATGGAAGCTGCAGCGATTGCCCAAGTTTGCTATTTAGATGAAATGCCATTTATAGTAGTAAAAAGCATATCAGATTCAGCAAATAGTGATAATAACGCGATGGAATATGAACAATTCGAAGAATTAGCATCTAGAAGGTGTGCGAACATTTTGAGAGAATATATGAAAACCATAAAGTAAAGTTAGACTTGAATAGTAATTAAGAATAAGTAAGGGGGAAGATATGTTAGAAGTAGTAGAAGATACATTAATAGATGGTATAAAGATATTGCCATTTTTGTTTGTTACATATTTGATAATGGAATATATAGAGCATAAAATGGGTGAAAAGTCTAAAAATGCTATAAAAAAATCAGGTGAATTTGGTCCAATTATAGGAAGCTTTTTAGGGATTTTTCCACAATGTGGATTTTCTGTATCTGCAACTAATTTATATGCTGGGAGAGTAATAACACTTGGAACACTAATATCAGTTTATTTATCTACATCAGATGAAATGTTACCAATATTTATATCTGAGGCAGTAGCACCAAGTATAATATTAAAAATATTAGGGATTAAATTACTAATAGGGATGATCGCGGGATTTATAATAGATTTTGTTATAAGAACTATAAATAAAAGAAAAAAAGATAATGAAAATGAAGACATAGAGATAGAAAGCCTATGTGAGCATGACCATTGTCATTGCGAAAATGGAAGCATATTAAAATCCGCTTTAAGACATACTATTAACATATTTATTTTTATTGTGATTATTACTTTTATAATTAATGTAGTGGTATTTTTAATAGGAGAAGAGAATATATCAAATTTATTATTAAATAAAAAGATATTAGGTCCAATAATTGCATCTTTAATTGGTTTAATTCCTAATTGTGCAGCATCAGTGATTATAACTAATATGTATTTAGAAAACTTAATATCAGCAGGAAGTATGATAGCAGGATTATTAACAGGAGCAGGAGTTGGACTTGCAGTATTGTTTAAGACTAATAATAAATTAAAAGAAAATATAAAAATTGTAATCCTTTTATATGCAATAGGAGCAATTTCAGGAGTAGTATTGGAATTAATAGGATTAAATTTATAAGTAAAATAAATCAGGAAGTTTTATTAGAACTTCCTGATAATTTATTTATTTTCATCTTTTTTTCTAAAATTAACAATTATTGCATCATCATTATTAAACAAATATTCTGAATCTGTATCATCTGTTTGGACTGGATTAATTTCATTTCTTTCATCAACAAAGTCTAATTTCTTAGGATTAAACTTAGCTTTTTTATGAGTATCATTATCGTCTTCAGTTGCAGTTGTCACAGAATCTGAGTATTTACCAAAATCATAAACTTTAATATTTTGATGTTCTTTGTATTTTGATGCAAGGTAATTTAATTTACCAGGACCAACCATTGGTTTTCCAGCATCATTTCTAATTTTGTAAGCACAGTCTTTTTGTCCAATAGAACCTTGTAATTTACCAACTTTGAAGTTTGCAACAAATTCCCATTTAACTCCACCATGTTTGCTGTCATATTTTAATTTGTCAAAATCAATAGTATTTTGATAGTTCCATTCACGGTGTTGACCAAATTCAGTTTCCCACCATTGTAAATCTTCTTTAGTTCCATTTCCAGTAAATATTTTATTTGCACAGTTTGCAAGTATAGTTTTTCTGAAATTTTCTTTGCCATTAGGACCTTCTAGTTGAGATAAATTCTGTGCTGAAATAGTTGTACCAACTTTATATTTTCTAAACATTGTAAATATTGGTTCAGTATCTTTACATATGAATTCTGGAAATTCATCAATATATAAGAAATGAGGTACTCTAGATTTTTCATTTCCAGGTCTGCTTAAGACGGCATTTTCTAGTGTAATTAAGAAGAATAGACCAAATGCTCTTTGACCAGCAGAACCTAAATCTCCTCTCCTTGTGCAAATAAATGTAATTTCACCATTAGATAGCATTTTTTCTACATTTAGATTTTCATATCTATTACATAAAATAGGTTTTACACCAGGTATTCTTAACAAATTATCTAATTGTGAAATAGCAGAATAAATATATTTTTCTGTCATTTCTTTTGCAGTACCATCACTGTAGAAATTCTTTTTAAAATAGGCTAGTTGTACACTATATTTTTTCTTTAAGTCTTGGTCTGTTTCCATGATTTTACACATTTTTTCAATTAAATCAAAATTAGTAAACATTTTAAGCATATCTTCTAAGTTAGGTAATGATCCTTGATTCATTCTTGGATACATTTCTTTTAATAATATAGAGATATTTTCTATAGCTTGTATAACAATATCTTCACGATATACATCTTCTAATTCTATGTGAGAGTTAGTGTACATAGATTTTAAAGCAGCTGATATAGTTATTGCTATTTTGTTAGGGTCATCATATACAAATGGATTTAATCCAATTGAATTTGAATCAGATGGATCAATTACATTATATGGTATTTCAAAGTTTTTACATACATCCATCATATGTGTAGAAATATCTTTATCTGGTGACATAACAGTAATACCACAATCTTTGTAAGTCATTTCTGGCAACTCAGATAAAATCATCTTTTTAATATATGCTTTAAAAACTGTTTCTTTGCCTTCACTTGGAGCTAGCATGTTTAAATTAAAGTGTTCATTCAAATATTCATTATCATATGGTTTTTTTAAATATGCAATTCCTGTTTTTAGTGCAGTAAATCCCATTTCTTTAGAAATTTCTCTGTAGAAAAATTTTCTTTCTAAATCTCTTGCAATTAATGGTTCAAATATTAAAGAGGTTTTACCTGTACCAGAGCCACCGCAAACAAAGGTACATTGATATCTTGAAGACTCTGGAATAGTTATAGTTTTACCAGTTTCTTTATCTGTACAAAGAAATATTTCACATGTGTAAGGACCATGCCCTTCCTTAGTATTAGATAAATCTATTCCTCCATAGTCCCAAATAGAACGAATTTCATCTTTGGTATCATTAACATCAAAGTATAGAAAATTAAATACTTTATAGCCAATTAGGAATGGTATAAAAATAGCAATAGATGTTAGTGCAGGTCTAAATAATTCAGAAAAATTAGTAACTAAGTCTACATATCCAGGCACAGATACTAAAAATAACCACACGGCCATATTGAGCCATTGAACAAACATTGAAATTGCTATAGTTGCAAATATTATAACAAAAAAGTTAAAAATACTAACTTTTTGAGCATTAGATGTTGCAAATTCTGATTTCCCAGAAAAAAGAAATGCGAATAATGGACAGGCTAACGCTAATGTGTATTGTATAGGCCCCCAATAAGAATATGAAACACCTGTAAAGATTATTAATAGCATTTCAACTAATCTGTCTACCATTATATAAAGTGAAATCAAAAGTAAAACATATGTTGCAAAAGTGTTTCGATTTACATTTAATTTTTTCAAAAACTTATCTATAATCTTCATATAAAAGTTCCTTTCATTTTCATACATATATATTATCCTATAAAATCCTTAAAAAATCAAGTGTTTTTGCAATTTTTTCACTTGTTAAGAATAATTTAGAAAATTTTGCATATAATACTAAAAATTGTGAAGGAGCAAGTTATGGAAGAATATAAAAAAGAAACAAAAATAATTGAAAAAAATGAATATGAAAAGGAAAGTGATTTAATAAAAATAATAACTAAAACAAAAGAAGATTTAAAAAATGCCAGAAAAAATTTTGAATTTGCAGATTCAGATTTAATTGATTACTATATATATCAAATTAAAGCGAATCAAGCAAAATTAAACTATTTAATAAAAGTAGCAAAAAGTAAAGGTATGAATGTTGATTTTATTAAAGAAATGGAATTTAAATATTGGAATGAAGAAAGTGCAATATAAGAAAATAAGATAAAGGAAAAATTTCTTGCTATAATAAAATGTTAAGTAATATTTGTCCAAATAAAAACATAGAAATATAATAATATATAGTGCAGAGGTGAAGATATATGCCTACAAATATTATTACATATCTAGCATGTATTTGTTTTATATTTTTATTTGGAAAGATATTTATTGTGCCAATAAAAAAAGTCTTAAAATTGATATTAAACTCAATTTTAGGTGGAATAGTTATATTTCTAATAAATCTAATAGGTGAAAATTTTGGGTTCCATATAGGTCTTAATATATTTACTAGTATAATAATAGGATTATTAGGAGTGCCAGGAGCAGTATGCTTAATAATAGTGAAATTACTAATTGGCTAAAATTCAGACCTTTAAAATTAACTTTAAAGGTCTGAAATTTTATTCTACAGTTACTGATTTAGCAAGATTTCTTGGTTTATCTACGTCTAATCCTTTTTCTTTTGAAATATAATAAGACAACAGTTGTAGAGGCACAATAGATAAAATAGGTGAGAATAATGTGTTAGTTTCTGGGATTTTTACAACTTCGTCAAACATATTATAATTCATTTTTTGATTAGTAACAACAAAAGTTTTTGCTCCTCTAGTAATGACTTCTTGTATATTACTAATTGTTTTTTCAACTAATTTTGAATCTGTTAATACAGAAATGACAGTGATGTCATTTTCTATTAAAGCAATAGGTCCATGTTTTAATTCTCCAGCAGGATAACTTTCACTATGAATATATGAAATTTCTTTTAATTTTAAAGAGCCTTCTTGAGCTGTTGCAACATCTATACCTCTTCCTAAAAAGAAGATATCTTTTTCTTGATATATTCTATGTGCGAACAATTTTATTTGATTATCACATTTCAAAGTTTCTTCCAGTTTTTTAGGCAATTCTAAAATTTCTTTTTTAAAATCAAGTAGTAAATTTTTATCACAACTTTCTAAAATTTGTGCAAAATATATTATTAATATATCAATTAAAATCAGTTGAGATGTATATGCTTTTGTTGATGCTACGGCAATTTCTGGTCCTGCATGTGTGTAAAGAGAATAATCTGCTTCTCTAGTTATAGAGCTACCAATAACATTTGTTATAGCAATTGTTTTAGCTCCATATTTCTTAGCTAATTTTAATGCTGCAATAGTATCTGCTGTTTCACCAGATTGAGAAATAAAAATACATAAAGTTTTTTCATTTATTATAGGATTTCTATATCTAAATTCTGAAGCTATATCAACTTGTGTTGGTATTTTACACAAATTTTCAAATGCATATTTAGCAGATAAACCTACATGCATAGCAGTACCACAGGCAATAATATAAATCATATTTATTGTATTTAGAAAATTCTTATCAAAATTTAATTCTTCAATATCACATGAATAATCTGTGGAAATTCTTGAACCAATAGTTTCTCTAATTGCAGTTGGTTGTTCGTAAATTTCTTTAAGCATAAAATCATCAAAACCATCTTTTTCAGCAGCTGATGCATTCCATTCTATATTTTGAACAGATTTTGTTATTTTGTTTAAATTTGTATCATAAAATTCAACAGAATTGCTAGTAAGTATAGCAAATTCTAAGTCATTCAAAAAATAGAAATTTCGAGTGTATGAAAGTATAGCAGGAATATCTGATGAAATATATTTTTCATCATCAGATGTACCTATAACTAATGGGCTGTCTTTTCTTACAACTATCATGTTTTCTGGAAATAAACTTGATATGATTTCTATTGCAAAACTACCTTGTAAATCTAAACAAGCATTTCTAACAGCTCGTAAAAATTTAGTTTTATTATTTTCTTCAATAGTATCTTTTGAAAAATAATAATGTATTAAATTTGGTATAACTTCTGTATCTGTTTCAGAATAGAATTTATATCCATTGTTTTCAAGCAATATTCTTAACTCATTGTAATTCTCAATAATACCATTATGTACAACACTAAACATTTTTGAGTTATCTTGATGTGGGTGTGCATTTTCTTTAGAAGGTTTTCCATGTGTTGCCCATCTAGTATGAGCAATACCTATAGTACCTTTTAAATCTTGTATTCCTTTTAAATTATATAGATTTTTAACTCTTCCCTTATCTTTCATAACAACCAAACCTTCTGGTTCTATTGTTGAAATACCGGCAGAGTCATATCCTCTGTATTCTAATCTTAGAAGTCCATTAATTAATATTGGGCTTGCCTTTTGTTTGCCTATGTAACCTACAATTCCACACATAATTAATCCTCCATTCAGTTTATAATATATTATTATATTATACTAAATTGAAAAAATAAGCAAGTCCGATGAAAAAAATTAGGAATATTGATATTATTGGTATTTTCATATATAATACAATTAAGAAAGGATTATGATAAAATATGTTTAATATAGAAGAAGAATTAAAGAAATTGCCTGATAAGCCAGGAGTATATATCATGCATGATAAAGATGACAAAATAATATATGTAGGAAAAGCAATATCTTTAAGAAAAAGAGTAAGGCAATATTTTAGAAAAAATAACAAAACAAAAAGAATAGAAAATATGGTAAGTTTAATTGACCATTTTGAATATATAGTTGTAGATAATGAAGCGGAAGCATTAATATTAGAATGTAACTTAATAAAAAAGAACAGACCAAAATTTAATGTATTATTAAAAGATGATAAAACATATCCATATATAAAAATAGATGTAAAATCAGAGTTTCCAAATGTAGTTATCACAAGAAGATTAATAAATGATGGTTCAAAATATTTTGGACCATATGCAAACCCAGGGGCAGCAAAAGAAATGGTTGATTTTATAAAACAAAAATACAAAATAAGACAATGTAGAAATTTTAAATCAACAACAAGACCATGTCTAAATTATCATATAAAAAGATGTTTAGCACCATGTGTAGGATATATATCAAAAGAAGAATATAGAAAACAAATAGATGAGATTATTAGCTTGTTAGAAGGAAAAATAGATAAAATTTTAAAAGAATTGCAAATAGAAATGGAAACTGCATCCAAAAACTTGGATTTTGAAAAAGCAGCATATTTAAGAGATAGAAAGCAAGCAATAGAAAGAGTAGCAGAGAAGCAAAAAGTTTCTAATATATCAGAAAATAATATAGATGTAATTGGAATGTATAAATCAGATATAGATGTATGTATAGAAATATTTTTTGTAAGAGGAAGTAAGATGGTGGGTAGAGAACACTATTTCTTTCCAGAGCTAAAAGACATGGATAACAGAGAAATTATATCAGGATTTATAAAGCAATATTATTTAGATAATCCAAATATTCCAAGTAAGATAATGTTAAGAGAGGAATTAGAAGATAAAGAAGCAATAGAAAATTGGTTATCCACAGAACTTGGAAAAAAAGTGGAATTAAAGAGTCCTAAAAAAGGAGAAAAGCTTAGATTTGTAGAGATGGCAGAATTAAACAGTAAAGTAACCCTAGAGAATAAAGAAAAAGATAAAAGTGAAATTTTATTAGAACTAAAAAAAGTATTAAATATGGAAAAAATACCAAGAAAAATAGAAACATATGATATATCAAATATTTCAGGTCAACACATGGTAGCAGCAATGTGTGTTTTGCAAAACGGTGTTATTAAGAAAAATCTATCAAGAAGATTTAAGATTAAAACTGTTTATGGGCAAGATGATCCGAAATGTATGGAAGAAGTTATAACAAGAAGGTTAAGACATTCAATAGAAAATGAAAAAGGTGGATTTGGAGAATTACCAGATGCTATTTTTGCAGATGGAGGAATTACACAAATACGAGCAACAAAACAAGCAATTGAAAATGTTCTAAAAGAAAACGAAGAAAAAATAATGCAAGATAACAATTTAAATGAACAAGATAAAAATGATAAATTAAAAGAAATTGAAAATAAATTAGATATAAAAGTATTTGGTATGGTTAAAAATGATAAGCATCAAACAAGAGCTTTAATGGACGAAAATAGAAAAGAGTTAGAAATATCAGAAAATTTAAAAAATCTAATTACAAAATTTCAAGATACTGTTCATGATACAGCGATTACTTATCATAGAAAATTAAGAGATAAAGAAATGATAAAATCAGAGCTAGATGATATAAAAGGGATAGGAAAAGTAAAGAAACAAGAATTGCTAAAAAAATTTAAGAGTGTAGAAAATATAAAAAAAGCTACTATTGAAGAACTAATGGAAGTTAAAGGAATTACAAAAGATTTAGCAAAAAGCATAAAAGAACAAATGAAATCAAATTAGCTTTTTAGATAAAAAGTAAAAAGGAATGAGCATTAACTCATCCCTGAAGCTTTCCTTTTCCGAACAAAAGCTCCTAAACCAAGCCCTTTCGGAAAAATGTCAATCATTGGCCGAATGCGGACAAAATAATATATACTCATTAACGCATAGCCAATGATACCTATTATGGACATTACCGATAAAAAACAAAAAAGTTTCTTCATAAAGTGTCCTCCTTAAAAAAGTTTTTTAAAGCTACATAACAATTATATCAGGGATTTAAGATAATATCAAGATATAAGAATTGTTAAGTTTAATATAGGAAAAATATTATAGCAAAAAACAAAAATTTGTAAAAATGCTGTAAATGTGGTATAATTATTATATGTTAACCATAAGGTTAGCAAGCTATTAAAATAGGAAGGAGTAGACAATGGAGGAAAAGAAAAAAAATGCAACAGGCTTTTTTCGGAAAGCCAAAATAATTTTGATAGCTATTGGACTTTTAGTAGTGTTACTCTTTATATTGGGGGTAGTTGGCAATTTTATGGACATTCTGTCCATGGTTGTAGGATTCTATACAAATCTACAGCCGTTGTCGGTTGCTTTCTTAATCGGAGCAACACTGCTAACAGGACTATTCATAGGTCTGAATTGGCCGAAAAACAAGTCCTGAAAACAGGGGGGAGAATTTTCTCCCCTTAATTTTTTATTGTATAGGGAAAATCGACTTTTATCTTGACCCTATGTGGATTTTCCCGTATACAACAAGGTTAGGTTTCTTACAAAAATATTTCATCAAAAAGTCATAAAATAAAAATTTCCAGCATATATTAATAATACAAAAAACGATTAGGGGGAATGTGAATGGAATATGTAAAAGAAAATGTATTAAAGTTAGGAACATTTAATACAGAAGTAGAAAGGTTAAATTTAAAAAGAGAAAAAAGGACAAGCAAGATTTTTAAAATTATTAAGAAACACAAATTTATAAGCACAGTTATAGGTTTATTTTTTCTTTTTTCAGCAATAAACATAATTTTAATATATAATTTTTTTAAAATATTGTAAAATTTTAAATCTATAAAATACCCTTGGAAAAAAGAAGAAAATATGATAAAATAAAGCTATTCTAATAATAGGAGGGAATAGTAGTTTTTAGCTACGAAAAAATTATGAAAATAGCAAATGGATGGAAAGAATATAAAATACTAGACATGGCAGAAGGGCAGAAACTAGAAAAATGGGGAGAAGTAATATTATCTAGACCAGACCCACAAATAATATGGAAAGAAAAAAGTTTCCCCAAAAAATGGAAAGATATAAATGCTGTATATCATAGAAGCAAAACTGGTGGAGGTTCATGGGAATTTAAGAAAAAAATACCAAAACAATGGCAAATAAAATACAAAAATCTTACATTTAACATTAAGCCAATGGGATTTAAGCACACAGGACTATTCCCAGAACAAGCGGTTAATTGGGACTGGATGATAGAAAAAATAAAAAATAGCAAGAGGGACATAAAAGTTTTAAATTTATTTGCATATACAGGAGGTGCAACAGTTGCTTGTCTTTATGCAGGAGCAAGTGTATGCCATGTAGATAGTTCAAAAGGAATGACAACATGGGCTAAAGAAAATGTAATATCGTCTGGACTTCAAGATAGACCAGTTAGATTTATAGTAGATGATGTTGTTAAATTTGTAAATAGAGAAATAAGACGAGGCAACAAATATGATGCTATAATAATGGATCCGCCATCATATGGTAGAGGAGCAAAAGGAGAAATATGGCAATTCGAGAATAATATTTATGACTTAGTAAATTTATGTACAAATGTATTATCAGATAAACCAATATTTTTCTTAATAAATTCGTATACAACAGGGATTTCAAATAAAGTTTTAGCAGACATATTAAATTTAACAGTGAATAAAAAATATAAAGGAAAAATAGAATCTGGAGAAATAGGATTACCAATGGAAGAATCTAGTTTAGTATTACCATGTGGAATATATGGAAGGTGGGAAAATTAGATGAATGAGAAATTAAAAGTAATATATGAAGATAATCATATATTAGTTGTCGAAAAACCACCAAATGTTCCATCACAGTCAGATAAGACAAATGATATAGATATGCTAACTATTTGCAAAAAATACATAAAAGAGAAATACAATAAACCTGGAAATGTATATCTAGGATTAGTACATAGACTAGATAGACCAGTTGGTGGAATAATGATATTTGCAAAAACATCAAAATCTGCATCAAGATTAAGTAATCAAGTAAGAGAAAAAACTTTCAAAAAGAAATATTTAACAGTTGTGGATGGAAAGTTAAAAAACAAAACAGGACTATTAGAAGACTATTTATATAAAAATGAAAGAAATAATATAAGTAAAGTAGTAAACAAAGATAAGAAAAATGCTAAATATGCTAAATTAGAATATGAAGAAATTACATATGATGAAGTAAAAGATTTAAGTTTGTTATTAATTAATTTGTATACAGGAAGACATCATCAAATTAGAGTTCAATTATCAAATTTTGGACATAGTATTTTTGGAGACCAAAAATATGGTACAAGAGGAAAAGGAAAACAAATAGCATTGTGGGCATATGAATTAGAAATTGAACATCCAATAACAAAAGAAAAAATGATTTTTAAAGATTTACCAGAAAGCAAAGGCACATGGAGTATTTTAAAAAGAATAAAATCAAATTCAACCACTAGCTTATAATAGCATTATGCTATTATAAGCTAGTGGTTGAATTTGATTTTTGGCAATCATATATTTCAAGTTGTTGAGTAAAAAATAGTTCATTTTTGTTAGTATAAAGATTTATATTTGGATTTTTACTCAAAATTTTTTTAACTTCCCATAATCCTAATCCAGTATGATTATCTTTACTGGTTATTCCTTTTTTAAAAATGTTATCTATGTTTAAATTCTTGTCTAAATATGAATTCTGGACAAGGATTATATTTCTGCACTTTTTAGGTTCACTTTTAAAACTAACATTTAAAATTTTTTCGTGGCTAGATTTTGCTGCATCAATAGCATTATCTAATAAAATGCCTAGAATTCTTGTAAGTTCATAAATATTAATATTAAAACTGTTTATATCTACAAAATAAGACAAATTAAATTTTATACTATTTGAAATAGCTAAATTATATTTTTGATTTAATAAATTATATAAACCACTATTATTAATTAATTCTGGGTTTAGCGTATATAAATTATTAAGTTCATTATAATCTGTTTCAAAATTAGAATAATATTGTTTTAAACCAGATATATCATTTGTAGCAATAAACCCACCAATAGAAGCCATTATATTTGCAAAGTCATGTTTGAAAGCTCTTATGGTGTCATTGATATTTTTAAGATTATTATTATAGTTATTAACTACTTCCAAATTTAAGCTTAAAGAAGAATATTTTATTGCTAATATATAAATTAAGAAATTAGCTAAAAAATAAAGAATTGTAAATATATAATAAACAAGTATGTTATTATTTTCTATATTATATATGATGTAATTATTTAAGAAAATATATAATAAAATACTAATTATGCTAAACAAACTGAACCACAATTTAGATTTTTTATGTAAGTAATCTAAAGTTTCAATATTAAATTTAGTATAGTTTATAGCAATTAATAATAAAGCTATAATAGTGTAAAATATTAACAAAAACGATATATTATATATAGGTACCTGTTCAATTGTTAAATAACTTATATTAAATATTTTTATAAAAGGAACTAAAACAAAAATATATGAAAACATGAACAGGGAGATAGAAATAATTGTTGTCATAAATGTTTTAAATATATTCATTTTAAAAATTAAATAAATTAATATAAAGTTAAAAACACATTCAACAAGAAAATTTTTTATAAAAAATATTATAAAAAATTGAACAAATGCTATGAATATTAAGTAGATAATATTTTGTTTCTTTGAAGTTTCTAGATTTGAAGCAAGCTGAACAAGTTTTAACTTTAAGGGGCTTTCTAAAAATAATATAAAAAATATATAGAATATTGTAACTAATATACTATTATTAGATGTAAAATAAGAAAAGAGGTTATTAAAGAATCCCATAATTTTTAAGCACTCCCATTATACTTTTTTTATATTTTGGACCAATTTCGCAAAAATTTCCATTTTTAAAATAAATCTTACCTTCTACAAAATCTATATTTTTGATGTTGTTAATGTTAACGACATATGACTTATGACATCTAATAAAATTATTTGGCAAAGATTCTTGAAGTTTAGTAAATGAACTGTATGTGTCATAATCATTAAAAGAGGTATGAAAGATAACTTTCATACCATCTCTTTTAATAAATTCAATTTCATTTTCATCTACTATAGTATTTTTGTTATCTATTTTTAAATATTTAGAGGGTAGACCGTTAACGTCATCAAATAAGCGATTAATAGTTTCTTCTAATCTTTCTGAAGAAAAAGGTTTAACTATATAATCAAAGGTTTTAAATTTATATGCAAGCATAACATATTCAAGATGTCCAGTTGTAAATATTAAGTAAATATTTTTATATTTTTTTCTAATAATTTCCGCTACATCAAGACCAGTTTTTGTTGATTTTAGGTTAATGTCTAAAATTAACACATCTACTTTGTTTGAATCAATATATGTTAAAAGTTTGTCGACATTGTTAGTTTTAAAGCTGATTGTAGCATCATAATCATATTTTGTAAAAACTTTTTCTAAAATTGTGGATATTTTGTTTAAGATGTTTAAATTGTCGTCACAGATTACAAAATTTAACATGAATAATCCTCCTTAATATAACAATTATAATGTATAAAAAACATATTTTGATAGAAAAAAGTAAATTACCTATTTTTTCCAACAACAAAGACAATATAAACTAAAAAAAATGTGATGTCAAGAAAAATTTATAAATTTATCCATAAGGTAAAAACAATAAAGCTAAGCAGTCAATGTAATGAAACAATTTATACAAAGCAAAAATACTTTATTTATATAATAGTGTAATTTTTTTGTCGTTTATTTCAATAAATTTCTCCTCTTTCATATGTTTTAACTCTCTAAACATAGCAGAACGATTAACTGCTAGATAATCTGCTAAATCTCTAAAAGAACAAGGTAAATAAAAGAAGTTTAAACGACTTTTTTTATCTTCAATTTCAAAATATTCCAACAATTTATCTCTGATTTGTTTTTTTTCTAAAATTTTTATTCTTTCATTTGTGTTTTTGTATTTTGCATTAATAATATCAAAAATATTCATAAGAAAAATATTAAAATAATTGTGTTTTAGGTTTTCAGAATATAGTAATTTATTATAATCAATTACTAATACAGTAGTGTTTTGTTTGGCTAAAATTTGACAGTTATCACTATTTGTTGCAGATATATTAGTACCGAAAATATTATCTTTATAAAGATCTTCCATAATAATTTCATCACCATTATATTCGATATTAACAATTTGAGCATGTCCATCTAAAATAATAGCAACAATATTTTCATTTTTAATAGTTGGCAAAATTTCTTGATTTTTTTTAAATTTATAAATATGTACTCCAAGTAGGTCATATAATTTATTTAATTGTAGCTTTGATAAACCTTCAAAAGGGCTTTTCATTATATCATCATTCCCTTCTTTATATTTTGTAACATAAATGTAAAGAAAATTTTATATAAATTTTAAAACTAGTATTTACAAGCTTTTGAGACAATAAAAGCATCAAAAATGTTATGTTAAACTAAAAACAATATATGAATTTTTGTTGAAATTCCAACAAAAGAAGACATTTTTTATTATTTTATCAAAAAAAGATATAAGTTGCAAGTGCAACTTCTGTCTTTTTGAAATTATTGATATAAAAAAAACATAAATAATAAAGCGAGGGGGAACAAATGATATGAAAATTGTAAAAAGAGATGGACACATTGTAGATTATGATTCAGACAAAATTAGAGTAGCAATAGGAAAAGCAAACAATGAAGTAAAAGGAAGAGAAAAAGTTACAAAAGAACAAATTGAAGAAATTATAAAATATATAGAAGACTTAAATAAAAAAAGAATATTAGTAGAAGATATTCAAGACATAATCGAAGAAAAATTAATGGAATTTGATAAATATCAATTAGCTAAAAAATATATTACTTATAGATATACAAGAGAATTAGTAAGAAAAGCAAATACAACAGATAAAACAATAAAAGAACTAATAGATGGTGAAAACGAATACTGGAATAGTGAAAATTCTAATAAAAATGCACAAGTTGTAACAACACAAAGAGACTATTTAGCAGGAATAACAAGTACAGATATTACAAGAAGATTCTTACTTCCAGAAGATATAGTAGAAGCACATGATAAAGGAATCATACATTTCCATGATGCAGATTATTTCGCTCAAAATGCATTGCATAACTGTGAATTAATAAATCTAGATGATATGTTACAAAATGGAACAGCGATAAATGGAGTAATGATAGAAAAACCACATAGATTTATTACAGCTGCAACAATAGCAACACAAATAATACTTGCAGTTACATCATCTAGTTATGGTGGAGCAACAGTATCATTAACACATTTGGCACCATTTGTAAGATTAAGTTATGAAAAATATTTAAAAAAATATCAAAGAAGAAATTTAAGTAAAGAGCAATGTGAAAAATTTGCTATGGAAGATACAAGAAAAGAAGTTGAAGATGGAGTACAAACATTCAATTATCAAGTAAATTCTATGACAAATACAAACGGACAAGCACCATTTTTATCAGTATGTATGTATTTAGGGGAAACAGAAGAATATAAAGATGAGTTAGCAATGGTAATCGAAGAATTCTTAAAACAAAGAATATTAGGATTTAAAAATGAGAAAGGTGTATATATAACACCAGCATTTCCAAAATTACTATATATACTAGAAGAAGATAACATTCATGAAGATAGTAAATACTGGTATCTAACAAAGCTTGCAGCAGAATGTACAGCAAAAAGAATGGTTCCAGACTATATATCAGAAAAAATGATGTTAGAATTAAAGAAAAATGAAAAAGGAGTAGGAGAGTGTTATCCATGTATGGGATGTAGATCATTCTTAACTCCAGATAGAACAATGAGCTTAGGAAATATTGCAAAAGCTAAAAATTATGTTGAAGGAAAAGGAAAATACTATGGTAGATTTAACCAAGGTGTTGTAACAATAAATTTACCAGATGTTGCACTATCAGCAGATGGAGATATGGACGAATTCTGGAAAATATTTGATGAACGACTAGAATTATGCCATAGAGCATTACAAATAAGACATAAAAGACTAAGTAATGTAATAAGTGATGTAGCACCAATTCTTTGGCAACATGGAGCATTAGCAAGACTAGATAAAGGAGAATCAATACATGAATTATTACATCATGGATATTCAACAATATCATTAGGATATGCAGGTCTTTACGAATGTGTTAAAGTTATGACAGGACATTCACATACAGATAATGGACCAGGAAAAGAATTCGGCCTAAAAGTAATGCAACACTTAAATGATGCAACAAAGAAATGGAAAGAGGAAGAAGACATTGACTATTCTGTTTATGGTTCACCAATAGAATCAACAACATATAAGTTTGCAAAATGCTTAAAAGAAAGATTTGGAACAGTAAAAGGTATAACAGATAGAGGATATATTACTAATTCATACCATGTTCCTGTATTTGAAGAAATAGATGCATTTTCTAAACTAAAATTAGAAAGTGAATTCCAAAAATTAAGTCCAGGTGGAGCAATATCATATGTAGAAACACCGAACTTACAAAATAACCTAGATGCAATAATAGAGGTTATTAAATTTATATATGATAACATCATGTATGCAGAATTAAATACTAAATCAGATTATTGTCAAAAATGTGGATATACAGGTGAAATATTAATAGATGATAATTTAGAATGGTATTGCCCAAATTGTGGAAATAGAGACCACAATACATTAAATGTTGCAAGACGTACTTGTGGATATATTGGAACAAATTTCTGGAATAAAGGAAGAACTCAAGAAATAAAAGAAAGAGTATTACATATTGATAATAAAGAAGCATAATTTGAAAGGAAAGCGATATTATGAGATATAACTTAATTAGGAAAATGGATATTTCAAATGGACCAGGTGTAAGAGTTTCAATATTTATGCAAGGTTGTGCATTCCATTGTAAAAACTGCTTTAATTCTGAAACATGGGATTTTAAAGGCGGAAAAGAATTTACAGACGAAACAATAGAAAAAGTATTAGATTTATGTGATAAAGATCAAGTAAAAGGATTATCTATATTAGGTGGAGAGCCAATGCATCCAACTAATATAGATGGCACAACAAAACTTGCAAAAGCATTTAAACAAAGATATCCAAATAAAGATGTATGGACATGGTCAGGGTTTAGGTTTGAAGATTTAAAAGATAAAGAAGCATTGAATTATATAGATGTGCTAGTTGATGGAACATATAAAGATGAACTACACGACCCAACTTTAAAATGGAGGGGTTCTTCAAATCAAAGAGTGATAGATGTACAAAAGAGTAAGCAAAAAAATGAAATTGTTTTATTAACATAGAATATTAAAAAAATCTCGAAAGAGTGGGATTCTTTTTTTAAAACTAAAATATGGCAAGTTAATAAAAAATATGATATGTTAGTAATAATTAATAAAGTGAGACAAAGTAGAACGGAATAAATTTTAATAAATTGCAATATGAAAGTGTAAAATATGAGGGGGAATAATAGTGATAATAGTTTTAATATCAATAATGTTAGCATTTGTGATATTGTATTATTTTATAATGAAAAAAGAAGTGCAAAAAGATAAAGAAAAAAATTTAGTAATGTTAATTGTATTAACAAATGTTTTACTTAGTATTATAATGGGATTTTGGGTGACATTGTTAAAAGAAAAAAATTTATTGGGGATAGGTATATTTATTTTAATAAATGTACTTGTACTAATATTTAGTAAGAAATTATCACAAAAGAAAATTACATTAATTATCAGTCTTATAATATACTTTTTAATAATATTTATTACACCGGTTTACGAACTTGAAGGACATGAGCATATTTTTGATTATGATAATATGGAAACAATAATTGTTGCTGGAAAAGAAATGGAATTTCCCAAAGAAAAAATTAAACACTATGTTAGATATTATAATTGCTATAATATAAGGATATTCGAAGAATAAAGTTATTATCTTCAAAATATTCATAATATTAAACAAAGCTAAAAGGAGTAAAGCAGAAATGAAAAACGGACAAAACAGTTTTTTATATTAATTAATATTTTTGTCTAGCAAAGATACTAATATTTCCCTACTTTTATATTTTTTAGCCTTTTTTGTAATTTCTATAATTCCATTTATTATCTCTATCGGAAATCCAACAGTTCTAACAATATCTTGTATATCTTCCGCTTTTCTTATCATTTTTAAACACATATCTAATTTTTTCCATGATAATTCTTTTGTTATTTTTTCGGCTTGATATATTTCCATGTCACTAAACTGTTTTGGTATAATTATTGGTCCTTCATTTATTATCCAATACGCAATATCTTCTAAATCTTCTTGATTTTCCCAAAATCCAGCTGATGGAGATTGATTAATGACTTCATCTCTCGATTTTAATAATCTGGCAAGTTTTATTACGTCAGTTTTATATAAATGTTCTATTGGCTTGAAATTAGCTAGATTGTCTCCGAAATGTAACAAAAAATCCTAATTCGTATTCTGTTCTATTAGTACAGCCTGCAATAATATATCCCTTATCTTGATAGCAAGAAATAATTGTTGAACGCATTGAGCATTTTATTTTATTTGAATCTAACAGTGATTTTGAATTAAAAATTTTGTCTTTTTCTGCTTCTTCAAGTATTTTTATTAATTCTATATTTCTTTTTCCTAATGGTATCTTTGTTAATGATACTTCTAGGTCTTTTGCTAGATTTCTTGCATTCGTTAAAAATTTATTTTCCATATTATCATCAATAACTGTAAATAATTTTATTCTATCTTTTCCCAAAGCTTTATAACATAATCTAGCAACTACATCAGAATCAACCCCTCCAGATACTGGTATTACTACTTTTTCATCTTCTTGCATGTATTCTCTAATAAAATCAACTATTCTTTGTATTTCAGTTTCCATACAAATATATCCTTTCTTTTTGTATATCTTATCATAAAGTAAATTTCTTTTCTACAAAAATCAAGAAAAAATTACAATTGAAGATTATTAAAAATAATGTTATAATAAAAAAATTAAAAATACAAAAAAATAATATGGAGATAATATGTATATACAAAATCAAAATAGATTAAATGAACTAATTAAATATATAGAACAAAATCTAACAGAAAAAATAGAATATAAAGATTTAGCAAAAATTTTATTAGTAAATGAATATACTCTTCATAGAATCTTTTATTTTATTACAAATATAACTCTTGCAGACTATATAAGAAAAAGAAGATTAAGTATGGCTGCAATTGATTTATTAGAAAAAAATAGTAAAGTATTAGATATAGCTATAAAGTATCAATATGATTCAGGAACTTCTTTTTCGAGGGCTTTTAAAAAAATGATGGGATTTTTGCCAAAAGACATACATAAAAATACCGATAATATAAAATATTTTCCAATATTAACATTTGAAGATACTAGTGAAGGACAAAAAGAATTAACATTTAAAAAAGTAGAAAATATTGATTTCGAATTTTATACTATTCACGAACATGTAAAAATGAATCATATATCTGAAATGGCAGCAAAATTTTGGAAAGATGTATATAAAGAAAAAGGAGATATTTTTGCAGGCAATGCTTATGGTCTTGTGGAATACAACATATATGATTATAACGAAAACAGTGATGTTACATATTATATAGCAAGTACTAAAAGATTTAAAGGGAGTAAAAAATACATTATAAACAACAAAAAGTTTTTGGTATTTGAAATAGATACAATTGATGGAAAACAAATCAGCAAATTTACACATGATTTATATGTAAATTTTATTCCATATTCAGGATATAATTTAGATAATGTGCCTGATATAGAAGAATATATAGATGATAAAAAAACAAGAATATATATAGCAGTTATATAAAATCAACTATTTGTATATCAAAATAGTTGGTTTTTATTTTTCAAAATATGATATTATGTGAATAAGACCAATGTGTCATTTTGTAGGGATAGGTTCGACAACGAAAGGAGAAATTCTTATGAATAAAACATTGACAAATGCAGTTTGGAAAATGCGGATGCAAGATGACTGTCTTGCAGGGGTTGGAGTAAATGCTTCACTAATCGCCTCTGGAGCAACAGCGTATCAGTTGTACATTCCAAGTAGAGGGTGTCACAATGCTTGTGTTTTCTGTAACTATGGTTTCAAACACCCTGTACGGCAAGAAGAAATTCTAAAAAAAGTCGAACATATTTGTAGGTATCTGCCTTCAAATATAGAAACACTTATTTTGGAATCCCCTGGAAGTTTTCTGGATGACAGGGAGCTACCTGAAGAACTACAATATAAAATAATGGAAATTGTAGCAAAAACCAAGGTGTATCGAATCCAGTTTGAAACTCATTACAAAACTGTTACTGAAAAGAAACTCGGAAAAATCCTTCAAATATTGAAAGGACATGAACTTGCTTTCGAATTTGGGTTGGAAAGTACTAATATAGAAACTCTTTCTATTTATAACAAAGACATAAATGTTAGAGATTTTTTCAAATTAGTACAGCACTGCCAAGAGTTAGGTATAGAAACTAGTTTAAATGTATTGGTTGGTGCACCATTGCTGACAATTAAAGAACAGGTTCAAGATGCTTTAAACACTATCCAAGATATTCTGGAAAATTGTCCCCAAAGGACTGACATTGTTCTGTTTCCAATAAACATTAAAGATTATACGCTTTTGAAGCATATGTATGTGTAGATGTATTAACTCAAATACCAAGAAATACTCTTGATAGGGTTTATATATCTTGGTGGGGAAACAGAGTAAATGAATTTCATGGAAAAGATGCTATTATTCATCCTCAAGCTTGTGAAAATTGTTACTCCAAACTTATGAATTTTTACAACAGCTTTGTAAATGCTTCTGGCTTAGAAGATAAACAAAAAGCCGTTGAAGTAATTTCAAAAGTAAGCTGTTCTTGTAGAAAAGCTTATGAAAAAGAAAAAGCTACACAAAGATGTAAAAAAACTATTTCTCAGAGATTATCTGATGAAATAGTAACACTTGAAAACGAATTTTTTTAGAACCTAATCCCTAATAGACCAAAAAACACCTGGCTGAGTTGCTTTAGGTGTTTTTTGGTTTATTAGTACTTTTATGAATATCATTTAACAAAAGCTTATCTATTGAAAAACGTTCTCTTCTTTCAGGTATTTCTGCTGGGTATCCTATTATTAGAGTAGATACTTGTTCTAAATCATTTATTTTTAAATAATTATTAATTTCATTTTCAATATATAACGTATCACAAAGCCATGTACAACCTAGTCCCAAGTCGAAACATTTCAAATTCATATTTTCAATAGCTGCTCCTAAGGATAAATAATCTGGTTTTTTATAATATGTTTTTTTATTTTTACTATGGTAATTAGGAGTGTATATAATAATAGCTTTATTAGCTGTTTTCATTTGGTTTGCAGAACCTTTAATACTTGTATGTATATCTTTATTTTCACTTGCCCAATTATACATCATATTAGTAATATCATTTTTTTGATTATCGTTTAAAATATAAAATCTCCAAGGTTGTCTGTTTTTTGCAGATGGCGCTAACATAGCACTTTGTATAATTTCATATAAATAATTGTCAGCTACATTTTTACTTTTAAATTTTCTTATTGTTTTTCTACTTAAAATAGCTTCATCTAATTCCATTATTTGACCTCCTAAAAATATTTATCTATAAACTATATAATAATATTTTTATATTAAATAAAACCAACTTTTTTAAGATTTAAAAAGTCGATTCTAGTAAGATTTTCAAAATTTGTCCGATTTTTATATTTTTTAACAGACTTTAATAGTAGAGGAATAATTTAAAAATGCACTCATAAAAATTAAAAAGGAGATGATTTAATGAAAAAGAAAACCATCATACTGATATCAGTAATAGTGGCAATATTAATAATTTGTGCAATTATAGTAAATAAGATGGTATGTAATGAAACAATAGAAACAACTAGTACAACATTAAGTAACAAAAAAATAGGATGGGGAATAAAAAGAAATGATAACCATAAACAGCCAGATTTAGGAAATCAAAATAGAAAAGTGTTAGAGGAAAATCAAGGAATAGCAATGGGAAATAATGAAAAGAAAAATATATATTTAACATTTGATGAAGGATATGAAGCAGGTTACACAAAACAAATATTAGAAACATTAAAAGAAAATAATGTAAAAGCTGCATTTTTTATCACAGCACATTATCTAAACACACAACCAGAATTAGTAAAGCAAATGATAGATGAAGGGCATATAGTAGGAAATCATACAGTAAACCATAAAAGTATGCCAGACTTACCAGATGAAAAAGTAGAAACAGAAATAATGGACTTGCATAAAGCAGTATATAGTAAATTTGAATATGAAATGAAATATACAAGACCACCAATGGGAGAATTTAGTGAAAGGACATTGGCAATAACAAATAGTCTGGGCTACAAAACGGTAATGTGGTCATTTGCATATAAAGACTGGGAAGAAAATAATCAGCCAACACAAGAAGAAGCTAAAAGCAAAATACTAGAAAACGTGCATAATGGGGAAATAATGCTATTACACGGAAACTCAAAAACAAATACCGAAATATTAGGAGAAATTATAAAAGAAATAAAAAACATGGGATATGAATTTAAATCATTGGATGAATTTGAAAAATAGATTAAGATACAAAATAAAAAAATTAATAAATATATTTCAGCTAATGCAAAAGAGAGGATGGAGTATATGAGAAAGAAAATAAGTAAAATTGAAAGAATGTTAGAAATTCCAGAAGAAATATATTCAAATATACCCAAAATTATAATAACAGGATTTGATCAAATGATTATAGAAAATTTTAAATCGATTATAGAATACGAAGAATTTTATATAAGAATAAGCACATATATAGGGATTATAAATATAAATGGTTACAACTTGAATTTAGAAACAATGACAAATGATGATTTAAAAATTACTGGCAAAATTGATAGTTTCGATATAGAAAGAATATCAGATGAATAAATAAGGAGACAAAAATGTTTGTAAAAATACTATTAAAATATATCTTAGGATATGTAAGAATATCAGTAGAAGGATATTATATAGAAAGGTTTATAAATATTTGTACAAAAAATAAAATAATAATATGGAATATAAAAAAAGAAAAAAATGCAAAAATATATTTAAATATAGGAATAAATGATTTTAAAGAAATAACAAAAATAGCTAAAAAAGCAAAATGTAAAGTAAAAATCATAAAAAAGAAAGGGCTACCATTTTTATTACATAGATATAAAAAAAGAAAAATATTTTTTTGCTTTTTACTTTTAGTAGTAATCTTAATAGGAATCAGTTCTAATTTTGTGTGGAATATAGATATACAAGCGGAAAATAATCAAGAGTTTGAGAATATATATGCAGATTTGGAAAATGCAGGATTAAAAATAGGAGAATTAAAATCAAAGATAGATGCAAAGGAAGTTATAAATAGAGTAAGATTAAATAGAAATGATATTGCATGGATGGGAATAGACCTAAAAGGAACAAATGCAATAGTAAAATTGGTAAAAGCAGACGAAAAGCCTGAAATTATAGAAGAAGATGAATATTGTAATATTGTATCAGACAAAGCAGGAGTTATAACAAAGATAAATGCACAAAACGGAACATTAGCAGTAAAAGTTGGAGACACAGTAAATGTAGGAACAGTATTAATAAATGGGTGGATGGAAGGAAAATATACAGGAATAAGATATGTACATGCACAAGGAGAAATTGAGGCTAAAGTTTGGTATACAAGACAGACAAAAATATTATACAATACTACGGAAAGAAGTAATACAGGAAACGAAGAAGTATCTTATGGAATAAAATTTAATAATTTTAGAATAAATTTTCCAAAAAAGCTTTCAAAATTTAAAATTTATGATACAATAGAAGAGAAAAAGAAAATCAAACTATTTTCAGATTTTTATTTACCAATTTCTGTAATTAAAATAACAAATAAAGAAGTAAAAGAAGAACAAAAAACATATAACATAGAAGAAGCTACAAACTTAGGGATACAACAGTTAGAAGAACAATTGGATAAAGAAATACAAGATAAAAATAAAATAGTAAATAAAAATATAAATACATATGAAAAAGAAGATGGAATAGAAGTCTATGTTACATACGAAGTAATAGAACAAATTGGAACAAATGAAAAGTTAATATATTGAAAGGCATAAAGTTGAAAGGAAACTGAAGATATGCCTTGTGAAAGGGAAGTGATTAACTATGGAAGAAAGAAGTCTTAGAATTACTGGCACAGATACAAATTTTCTTAATAAAATTACAAATACTTTAACAAAACTATTAATACCTACTAAAATAGGAATTAATAGTATGTTGATAACAATTAAGAGAAACAACCTAATAAAAAATTACGATATGACAATAAAAGTTGAAGAGAATGAAGATAAGAAAGAAGAATTAGAAAAAAAGTATGAAACAGCATATACACATTATCTAGAAGCGGTAGATAAATATATTATGGATTCTGTGTATAAAAAAGTGAAAAATGGCACAGCATCTGATTTTGAAAAAAATGCTTTGTCAAAATATTATGAAGTAACAAGTTTAAAAGAAAAAGAATTTATGGAATACAAATATAGAAAACAAAAATATTTAATAGAATTAGATTACGAAAGTTTAAAAATATCATCAAAAGATAAAGCATTGAGCAAATATAGCAAATTTTATATTTCTAAAATGGACAACTTGTATAAAGCAATTTTAAAAAATTATTCTATAAAATTGGCAGATACAACAAATATATATGACTCTAGTAAAGACTGGATATATACAAAAATATTTTACACATTAGAAGAATATATTCAAAATATATTAACATTAAAAATGAAAGAAGATGACAAAAAACAATTTGCAGATATAGCAAACGAATATGAAAAATTTGAAAGCCATTCAGTAGGAAAATTAGATTCAAGGGACAATATCGAAAAAAATATGATACTATTATCTTTAAGTAGAAAATTATTTACACATAGTATACCTTTAATTGTAGCAGAACAATGTTACCAAAAATTGTTGAGAGATGCTAGAATGTTAGTTCAAGATACAAAAATTGCAGCCAAAAGAGAAAAGGCATATTCTATGCTGATAAATCTAATAGAAGAATACAATGCAAAAATATTGTCTACAAAAATGTATTGGGAAGATTTAAAAGATAGAGAATCTTTTAAGAAATTTTGGGAGAAATATAAAGAAATCTCAAAAATCAAAGAATTTGATTTCCCTGAATATATAAAACAAAAAGAAATACTATTTATAAAAAATGATATAAGAAAAATAGAAAATGATAAAACAGATTACTCAAAAATCATTAAATATTATAAAAGAAAATTAATAGATTATGGGGCAATGAAAGAATTAAAAAATAGTTGTAAAACAGACGGAATATATCATGGCGGAAAACAAATAAGAACAAATAAAAAGGTTACATCAAAGACATATGACATTTCAAAAATGCGTACAGCATAGGAATATAATTTTATCAAGATGTGAAATTATAGAAAGGGAAATAAGGATGTATGAAATAACATATTTAGACTTAGAAGAAAATAAAAAATATGAAGAATTAGCAAAAAAAGTAATAGAAAAATGTTTTCAAATAGAAGAAATGCTAAACACAAAATTAATAGTAACAATAACATTTACTAATCCAAAAAATATAAGAAAAATAAATAAGCAGTATAGAAATATAGATAAAGAAACAGATGTACTATCTTTTCCTATGTTTGAAAGAGAAGAGTTGCAAGAAAAAATCAAAAATAATGAATTTACTCATGAAGATATATTAGGAGATATAATAATTTCAATAGAACAAGTAAAGAAGCAGGCGGAAGAATATGAACATAGTGTTGAAAGAGAATTAAGTTATATGATAGTACATGGTTTTTATCATTTGATGGGATATGATCATATGGTAGAAAATGAAAAACAAGAAATGAGACAAAAAGAAGATAGAGTATTGGAATCTTTAAATATTACAAGATGTTGAAAATCTTAAAAAATAGGAGGGAAAAGTGGAAGGAAAAGGAACTAAAATGCTAATAGCAATATTGATAATATTAATAATAGGTGCAGGAGCAGTATTAGCATATAAAATTGTACAAGACAAAAATAGCACAAAGCAAGTATCAAACGAAGGAAATGAATCAAATGTATTGCAAGCAACAGTTGTAGAAAAAGAAGTACAAATATATAAAGGAAATGATAGGCCTATTGCAGTAATGATAGATAATCATAATGGGGCATGGCCACAAGCAGGTTTAAATGATGCATATATGGTTTATGAAATAATTGTAGAAGGCGGAGAAACAAGATTAATGGCACTATTTAAAGGTGTAGAGCTTGATAAAATAGGGCCAGTAAGAAGTGCTAGACATTACTTTATAGATTATGCAATGGAAAATGATGCAATATATGTGCATTTTGGGGAAAGCCCACAAGCTAAAAGCGATATAACAAAATATTCTATACAAGATATAGATGGAATAGCAGAAGATGGAACAACATTCTGGAGAGTAAAAGACAAATACGCACCACATAATGCAGTAACAGATACAGAAAAACTATTAAAATCTGCAAAAAATAAAAATTATAGAACAACTTCAAATGAAGAAAGTATATTAAACTATGTAACAGATGAGGTGAATCTAGAAGAAGGACAGAGTGCAGAAACAGTTGTAATACCACATTCTACATTACAAACAGTAAAATATGAATATAATAGTGAAACAAAATTATATGAAAGATATGCTAGAAATAAAGCACAAACAGACTGGGAAACAAAAGAACCAGTAACAGCTAAAAATATAATAATAACATTATGTGATAATTACACATTAAGTGATTCGGAAAATAAAGGACGCCAAGGTTTAAAAAACATAGGAACATTTGATGGATATTATATAACAAATGGAAAAGCAATACCAATAAAATGTACAAAAAATGCAAGAGATGAAAAAACAGTGTATACAGATTTGCAGGGGAATGAAATAAAAGTTAACGATGGAAACACATGGGTAAATATATGTCCAACAAATGCAAAAGTAGAAATTACAGGAACAGAACCTACTGCAAACGGAAATAATACAAATACTACTAATAGTGTAGGGATGAATAATACATAGATATATAAATGGTTGAAAAATTTAAGTTTTTCAACCAAATTTATATCTAAAAGGAAAATAGTTTGAAAGAATTATTTTTATGACTATGTGTGCTTTAAGTAAAAAAGAGAAAGGAATGAATTTAAAATGAATGTATATGATACAGCAAACAATTTAGCAGGAGAAATAAAAAAATCAGAAGAGTATGTAAATTATAAAATGGCAAAAGAAACAATAAATTTAAATCAAGAATTAAAAGAAAAAATAAAAAAATTTGAGGAAGCAAGATATGATGCACAAATAACAGCAATGCAAACAGGAAAAAACGATGAAGAAAAAATAAAGAAAATGCAAGAACTATATGTAGAACTAATAGAAAATGATGTGGCAAAAAAGTATTTTGATGCAGAAACAAAGTTTAATATATTAATAGCAGATGTAAACAAAATAATTGGAGATGCAATAGCAGACGTAATAAAATAGTCAAATGGTCAATTGGGGACAGGTCCCATTTAACCATTTTTGGTCAAATTGGGACAGGTTTCATTTTATAAAATAAATTTGAATGGACTCAAATTTGAAACTTTACTAAAATTTGCTCAATTTGTTGACAGAATATGAAATTTATGCTAAAATAAATAACTGTAATCCGCTTAGTCAAGGTACATAAATACTAAAGCAATTTAGTTACCTTTTTTAAGGATTAGCGAGAATTCAGGATAAGGGAGGTGCATTTTAGATGTACGCAATTATTGAAAGCTGTGGAAAACAGTACAAAGTAGCAGAAGGAGATGTAGTATTTTTCGAAAAGCTAGATGCAGAAGAAGGAAAAAAAGTAACATTTGATAAAGTAGTTCTAGTATCAGAAGAAGGAAAAGTACAAGTTGGAACTCCATATGTTAAAGGTGTAAAAGTAGAAGGAAAAGTAGTTTCTCATGGTAAAGGTAAAAAAATTATAGTATTCAAAATGAAAGCTAAAAAGAATTACAGAAGAACACAAGGACATAGACAACCATATACAAAAGTAGAAATTACAGGAATAAAAACTTCTACAAAATCAGCAGAAAAAGCTGAAACAACAAAAAAAGTTGAAAAAACAGAAAAAGCTACAGAAAAAGTAGAAGCATAAGAGAATAAATAGAAAATTTATTTTGAAAATATATAAGATTCAAACCGAAAGGAGTGAGAAAGCATGGCTCATAAAAAAGGTCAAGGTAGTAGCCATAACGGTAGAGAGAGTGAATCTAAACGTCTTGGAGTAAAAAGAGCAGATGGACAATTTGTTTTAGCAGGAAACATCTTAATAAGACAAAGAGGAACAAAAGTACATCCAGGAAATAATGTAGGCAAAGGTAGCGATGATACTTTATATGCTCTAATAGATGGAAATGTAAAATTTGAAAGAAAGGGTAGAGATAAAAAACAAGTTAGTGTTTACCCAGTAGAAAATAAATAAGAAAAAAATTAAAACCTAAAATTAAATTTTGGGTTTTATTTTTTGGCAAAATAGTTTATCGGGGATAGGTTGGAATATAAAAAGGAAAAAAATAAAAACTAAACAAATGAAGGAGGAATAAAACAAATGAGGCAAACTTTAAGAAAAAAAGAGGAAACAGGAATAACTTTAATTGCATTAGTAATCACAATTATTATTTTATTAATTTTAGCTGCGGTAACAATAGCAGCGTTAACAGGAGATAATGGAATATTAAGAAATACGATAAGAGGAAAGCAGGAAACAGAAAAAGCAGAGATTTTAGAACAGATACGACTAGATATATATGATGAGCTAACAGAAAACATGGGGGAAGTACCAGATGAAGAAAAAATAACAGAAATAGCAGACAGATATGGAGACATAGAAGGAACAAATTTCGAAGATAAAGTATTAAAAACAGAAAAAGGAAATTATGAAATAAAATTATCAGATATATGGGTTATAGAAAAAGAAAAAGTCACAGCAGTAAAAGAAATAAAACCTACAGATTATGGAAAATATGTAAATTATAACGTAGATTATGATAATGATGGAAGTGTAGCAGATGACTGGAGAATATTTTATAATGATGGAGAAAATATATATTTAATATCAAGTGAGTATGTTATTCCAAAAATGTATGAAAATGCACAAGGAGGATATAAATCACTAAATTTAGATAAATTAGGATATGGAACTGTAGATAGTGCAATAGATTTTTTGAAGAATAAAGAAAATTGGAATATGTTAGAGGATGCGACAAAGGCAGAATACGCATTAGGAGGACCAACTTTAGAGATGTATGTGTCATCTTGGAATCAAAAACATGAAGATGAAATAATATATTTACAAAATGGAGGGACAGGATTATTAATAGGAGATAAAGAAAATCCGACACGTACAGAATATAGTTTTTCAGAAAAAAATCAAAATGATGACTTATATGGTATTTCTCAAGGTACAATGCCAGATAAGGCTACAAATTATATGTGGATTCCAAGTAAAATGGATAACGGACATATTATGAGAGGTGGAAAGACTTTAAGCTCTTATGAAAATGGGACAATGGGCAATATAACTGGAAACGGTGGAGGATGGACTTATGTAGGAATAAGACCAATAATATGTCTAAGAACAGATGTGGTAATAAATCAAGGAGAAGGAACAATAGAGAGTCCATTTGATATATATGGAGAAGAATAAGATTAGAAGAATAAAAAAGAATTTATTTTATGAATTCATATTGTAAATAAGGCTAATATTTGTTAGCCTTTTTAGTTTGCCATCATAAATAAAAAGTTAGAATAAAGAAATTGATGAGATAGATATACTTAATAAACAAAGAAATATAGTAAGAAAAGAATAAAAATATATTTATTC
>CAWVFT010000061.1:0-16024 GCA_963928635.1 Bacillota bacterium
AGATATATACCATATTGTCTTTCCTTCTATTGTCTCTTTTAACCACTCTTTATTTATTTCATAATGTGCTTTTTGAAATCTTGTTCCATCTAATACTAAATTATATTTTCCTAATATTTTTGATTCTTCATATATCTTATTTCTTATCATTTGATAATTTATCTTATATTGAAATTTCTCCATTTCTTCTTTTTCCATTCTTGAAAATACATTTGTATATATTTCTGCATCTGGTATCTTTTTTATTTTTTCTTTTGTTATCTTACTAATATTCTCTAAATACTTTGTTTCTTCAAATGCTGTTTCTGTAAATCTTTGTGATTTTCCTTCACTCAAAAACATTAACATTTCTGACAATATCAAATATCTCATTGAGTATTCATGTCTTTTTCTCGGTTCTTTTATTTCATCTATATACTTTAATATTTCTGATACATAGTGAAATATTGTTTTTGCGAATACTTCGGTTGTATTTTTAGAAAATTCCTTTTTCATATATACCACCTTCTTTCGTATTTTTTCACTTATATTTTATCATCTTTTTGTGCGAAAAAGTTATTTTTTTCCAGAAAAAAACATAGCTATTTTCGTGCTTTGCTATGTTTTTTCTCTTCTTTTATTTTTTATTCGTTATTACTGCAAATTATTAGTATATATAATTTTAATATTAATAAATAATATTTTAAAATTAACTTAAAATCATAGATATTAATCCCAAAATAATATATAATATTCCCAAACCCCTCATACTCATTTTAATTTTTAAAAGGAGGAAAAGCTTATGAATTTAGAAAACAAAAAAAATGAAGCCATTCGGATTTTAGAAGACCTCGGCTACCAAGTAATACTAGGAAAAGACAACAAAGTCGTCTATTCACAACAAGTTCAAAAAGAAAAATACTGTAACAATTGCGAATATTGTTGTACATCATTGGAGCAAGTCGGTCCAGATAGCTTTGAAATGAGTTATCAAGTTATTTGCAAATACCTAAACGTTTTAATAGCATCCTATGAACCCTGTGATGAGACAACAACTGAAAAGCCATTAGCTTGTCCATTACTAGGTAGAGAATTAAACAAAGCTGAAGAAAAAGAAGCACAGATATGGCTAAAAAAACATTCTATTAATATATGATATCTAAATTCATAAAAAAGCCTAACTTTTACTCTTACTGTTACATTGCAAGTAAACAGACAAAAGAAAGGCTTTCTAGAAAGTATTGTAGTTATTTCTGCAATACTTTCTTTTTCAACATATTATAATCATTCTAATATATTTTGAACTTCTTTTTGAAATTTAATAAAAAACTTATTTATATCTTTCCAATTATATTTAACAAAAGTATTCGGTAATATTTCATCTTCTGCATCTTCAAAATAGCTTAATCCCATGATTATATTTACATAGTTTATATTTTCTCCACATTTTTGTTTTAAGCCATTTACTAAATCACTAACACTAATATTGCACTTTTCTATTATATTATATAAATAACTCATATCTACCTTTATCAAATATATTCCAATACATTAATTTTTCACTCTTTACGTTTTTGCTTCACCTTACGCCCTTTTTATTAGTTTTCACTATATATTTTTCTCTGTTCTTTTATATAATATTCCTTTATTTTTTCCCAGTTATAATCAATAAAAACTTTTGGCAAATTTTCATCTTCTGCGTCTTCAAAATATGCTAAGCTTTGTATTATATGTGCATAATTGACTTTATTTTCGTCATATTTCTCTTTTAACATTTTTAATATGTCTGTTATTGTTATATTAAAATTATTACAGATATAGTATAAATCAAAAAAATCTTTCTTCGTTCCTCTTTGGCTTATTGCTATTAATTTCATTATTGCTATATCTTTTATGCTTGCTAAATACAGCCCCTTTACGTTTTCTACTTCTATTTTATCTGCTACTAAATTGTTTTTAAAATATAAAAATGTTAATTGGACTCCATTTAATATAGCATGTACTGTTCCTTTTCTGCATACTGTAACTTCTAATTTTCCTATCTCTTCCAACTCTTGTATTAATAGGTTTTCATCAAATTCTATTTGTACAAAAAAGTCAAAATCAAATGATTCTCTTATTCCTGTTTGTAAAGCTAGTGCTGTTCCTCCTGCTAAATAATAATTTTCTAAACTAATTTTTTCTATTACTTTTTTTAATATATTATATCTGTTTTCATCTATTACTTCCCAGTACATAGTTAACCTCCAAATGTATAATTCATATTTTCGTTATTTATATAATATTGCATTTCTTCTTTTTTTAAGTTATATACATTTTTTAAAAAGTTCGCCGTTATTGGCGTTAGTCTTCTACTCGTTTTGGCTGTTTCTATAATTTCAGCTTTTGTATAAGTATTTTTTAACCATTTTATACTTTCCCAGTTCCCTTCACAAAACAACCTACTTATTATATATTTCATATTCTTTTTTATATCTAATTTTTCAAATTGTGTGTCCCAAAAATATTTTCTTAATTCTTCTGGCATACTTACTCTCCTCTTTTTATTAATTTTTTATAGTTTTTTCCAATATTATTAATATATAAAAACAAAAAGATATAAAGTAAAAATTTACATTATATCTTTTCTTCACAGCTGGCGTAGGTGAGAGGGTTCGAACCTCCGCGCCGATTGCTCGACCTAGCAGTTTAGAAAACTGCCCCCTTCACCACTTGGGTACACCTACATATATTTCTATATACAAAAAAAGGACAATTTTATTTATATTGCCTTTTAAATTAATGGCGGAGAGGGTGGGATTCGAACCCACGGTACGCTATAAACGCACGCCAATTTTCAAGACTGGTGCCATAAACCAACTCGACCACCTCTCCAAATTATGCCTTAACTGATTTATATTAAGGCTAACGACATTATTTATATTAACATCTTTATTATTCTTTGTCAAGCAAAATTTAGATATTTTAGTATTTAAATGATGTATTATTTTTTAATTAACTCTATATGTATTATTTACTGCCTTTTCTATTGCTTCTTTTTCTTCTTTTGATAAAGTATATTTAGAGTCTCCATTTTCTACTGGTTTTGCATAAATATTAGACATCTCTCTTGAATATATTCCATTCAATACTATTCCATTATTTTTTGCATTTAACATAGCCAAAGCAAAACTCAAGTCGCTACCTGTATCTTTAAATGCATTATATCTAACAATTCCTATCTTTTGAGTACATTCATCCAGATTTTTATCTAGGTTTTTACAATAATCCATTACCTCTAAATTATTTTTCTCGACTTTCTCTACTTTATACATAAAAGTTTCTAAATCTTCTTGTATATTTTTCCCATTTCCTAATTTTTTCATAAACTTTTTGTAATTCTTTTCTGTTTTTATCACTTTTATAAGAAGTATTAAAAATGCTATAAACAACACTATTAATAATGCTAATACCATTATTTTAAAATTATCTGTATTCATAAATTCGATAAAACTATCCAAACTAATCCCTCCTGTGCAAATTTTTTTATTTCATTAACTCTAGTATTCTTTCTAAATCATCATTGTTAGCATATTCTATTATTATTTTTCCTCTTCTCTTCCCGGCATCTAATCTAACTTTTGTTCCAAAGAAGTTTTGAAAGGTATTTTCTATATCTTGATATAAAATTTGATTTCTTTCTGCTTCTTTTGTTGTTTCTTTCTTTTTACTTGCTGCGTTTTCTGCTTGTCTAACTGTAGCTCCTCTTTCTATCATATGTATTGCTGTTTTATATTGTTTTTCTGGATCTGTAATTCCAAGCAAAGCTCTGCAATGCCCTTCAGTTAGTTTTCCTTCTCTTGCAAATTCTAATACTCTTGGATCTAAATTTAATAAGCGTACTGTATTTGCAATTGCACTTCTACTCTTTCCTAATCTCTTAGCTACATCTTCTTGTCTTAATCCATATTTTGTAATTAAATTTTTTATTCCTGCTGCTTTTTCTATAGGATTTAAATCTTCTCTTTGTATATTTTCAATAAGAGCGATTTCTTGATTTTTCTTTTCGTCATCTTCTCTTATAATTGCTGGTATTTGTGTTATACCTGCCAATTTACATGCTCTCCATCTTCGTTCTCCTGCAACAATACTATAATAACCCTCTTTTTTAGAAACTACTATAGGTTGTATTAACCCAAATTCTTTAATTGATTCTGACAACTCTTCTAATGATTCTTGGTTAAATGTTTTTCTTGGTTGATCTCTATTAGGCTCCACCTCGTTTATATTTAAGTTTTTAATAATATCGTTTTCTTGCACTTGTTCCTCTTCTGGAACAGGTCCAAATAATGCATCTAATCCTTTTCCTAATCCCGTTTTTTTTGGCATCAAAATCACTTTCCTTCCAACTTTTATTTCTCATTTGAAAATTTATATTTTTGCTTGTTATGAATTAATATTCTCTTTTAATTTTCTTTCTTCATCATTTATTTTTAAAAATTCTTTCGCGAATTTTTCATAGCTCCTTGCACCTTTTGATCTAGGATCATATTCTGTTATTGGCATTCCATAACTTGGTGCTTCACTTAGTCTAACATTTCTAGGTATCACTGTTTTATATACTTTATTATTAAAATATTTTTTAACTTCTTTAACAACCTGATTTGATAGATTTGTCCTTATATCATACATTGTAAGTAATGCTCCTTCTATCTGAATTTGCTTATTTAAATGTTTTTTTACTAAGTTTATTGTATTTAATAATTGCCCTAATCCCTCTAAAGCATAATACTCACATTGTACAGGTATTAATACACTATCAGATGCAGTAAATGCATTTAATGTTATTAATCCTAAAGATGGTGGACAATCTATAAATATATAATCAAATCTTTCTTTTAATATATCTAATTTTTCTTTTAATCTTTGCTCTCTTGACATCATAGAAACAAGCTCAACTTCCGCTCCAGCTAAGTTTATATTTGATGGACAAACAACTAAGTTTCTTATTGATGTTTTTTTCAATGTATCTATTATTTCTGTATCGTTTGTTAAAACATCATAAAATGATAATTCTACATTTTTATCAATTCCTACTCCGCTCGTTGCGTTTCCTTGCGGATCCGCATCTATTAACATAACTTTTTTGCCTTTTTTAGCTAATATGGTGCTTAAATTTATTGTTGTTGTTGTTTTTCCTACTCCGCCTTTTTGATTTGCTATTGAGATTACTTTTCCCATTTATTAGGCCTCCTATTTTTTGGTTAATATTTACTTATAAGTTTTGATTAGTCTCTATTATTATAATATATAAATATACAAAAAAAGTCAATGTTTTTTTCGAAAAAACTGCTTACATAGTTAAAAATAATGATTTTGAACAAAATAGAAAAGCATTATCATTTAACTATATTAACAATGGCTTTTTTAATGGTATCCCTGCTTTTCTTGGATATTGGTTAGGAGTATTTTCTTGTTTATTTATCAATATTATATTTCTTCCCATATGTTCATCAGATATTTCTATTTTTTCTACTTTATCTACTTTCCCTCCTAATAATTTTATTGCATATTTTGCATTTTCTAATTCATCTTCTATTTCTGACCCTTTCATGCAGATACATTTTCCTTCTTTTTTAGTTAAAGGTAATAGATATTCTACAAGTACAGTCATATTCGCTACTGCTCTTGATGTAACTACATCAAATTTTTCTCTATATTTTTTGTCTTTTCCTAAATCCTCTGCTCTCGCGTGTATTGCTTTTATATTTTCTAATCCTAGCTTTTCTATTACTTCATTTAAAAAATTAATTCTTTTATTTAATGAATCTACCAATACAACTTCTAATTCTTTATTGATTATTTTAATAGGTATTCCTGGAAATCCTGCACCTGTCCCCACATCTACCATTCTTTCTGCATTTTCTATATATTTACTTATTGTAAGAGAATCAATAAAATGTTTAATAATTATTTCTTTCTCGTCGTTTATTGCTGTTAAATTAATCTTTTTGTTCCATTCAATTAGCATTTTCATATACTCGTAAAACTTTTTTACCTCTTCTTTTTCTATTTTTAAATTTATCTTTTCCAATTCTTCTAAAAATATTTTTTCAAACTCTTCAAAAAACATTTTAATCCCTTTCCTTTTTATATCTATTATTTTGTATTATTTAATGTTTGTAAATAAATTAATAAGACTGATATATCAGCTGGAGATACTCCAGATATTCTAGAAGCTTGCCCAATAGAGCGTGGTTTGTTCTTATTTAGTTTTTGCCTTGCTTCTAAGCTTAATCCTTTTATAGTTTCATAATCAACACTCTCTGGTAATAACTTGTTCTCTAGTTTTTTAAATTTTTCTACTTGCATTTCTTGCATTTTGATATAACCTTCATATTTTATCTGTATTTCCACTTCTTCTTTTTCTTGCAAGGTAATTTTTGGTCTCTCTTCATCTATTTCTTCTAATAAGTCATAACTTAATTCTGTTCTTTTTAATAATTCAGCAAGTTTTGTGCCTGTTGAAAGAGGTGTTGTTCCACATTTTGTCAACAGTTGATTTACTCTTTCTGTTGGTTTAATAGTTTTACTCTTTAATCTCTCTATTTCCTTTTCAATATTTTCTTTTTTGGTTAAGAATCTTTTATATCTTTCGTCAGAAATTAATCCTATATCATGTCCTATTTCAGTTAATCTTAAATCAGCATTATCTTGTCTTAGTAATAACCTATATTCTGCTCTAGATGTCATCATTCTGTAAGGTTCATTTGTTCCTTTAGTCACAATATCATCAATTAAAACTCCTATATATCCCTGACTTCTATCCAATATTAGAGGTTCTTTGTTTTGAATTTTTCTAACTGCATTTATTCCTGCAATTAATCCTTGTCCTGCTGCCTCTTCATACCCTGATGTTCCATTTATTTGTCCTGCAGTAAAAAGCCCTTCTATGTCTTTATACTCTAGTGAAAGCTTTAAGTTAGATGGATCTATACAGTCATATTCAATAGCATATGCAGGTCTTGTAAATTCTGCTTTTTCTAAGCCTGGTATAGTATGGTAAAAAGCTATTTGCACGTCTTCTGGCAAAGATGAACTCATTCCCTGTATATACATTTCTTCTGTATCTAATCCAACAGGTTCAACAAATGCTTGATGCCTAGGTTTATCTGCAAATCTTACTACTTTATCTTCTATAGATGGGCAATATCTTGGTCCGGTTCCCTCTATCATTCCAGAATATAATGGGGATCTATTTAAATTTTCTCTAATTATTCTGTGTGTTTCTTCAGTAGTGTAAGTTAAATAGCAATCCACTTGTTTAAATTCTTTTATTTCATCTTCAAAAGAAAAAGGAACTATATTGTCATCTCCTTTTTGTATTTCCATTTTACTAAAGTCAATGCTTCTACGGTTTATTCTTGCTGGTGTCCCTGTTTTAAATCTTACTAAGTTTATTCCTATTCTTTTTAATGCATCAGATAATTCATTTGCTGCCGATACACCATCTGGCCCGCTTTCTTGTGAAAATTCTCCTATAAATATTTTTCCCTTTAGATATGTTCCAGTTGCTAATATTAATGTTTTTACATTATATATTGCGCCAACATTGGTTTTAATTGCTTTTATTCGACAATTTTCGACAAAAATATCCACAATTTCTCCCTGTTTAAGATCTAGATTTTCTTGTAGTTCAAGAGTATGTTTCATTTCACTTTGATATTTTTTTCTGTCAGCTTGTGCTCTTAATGAATGCACTGCTGGACCCTTGGATGTATTAAGCATTTTTATTTGTATCATTGTTTTATCTATATTCTTTCCCATTTCTCCACCCAAAGCATCTATTTCTCGTACTAAATGTCCTTTAGAACTGCCTCCGATATGTGGATTACATGGCATATTTGCAATATTTTCTAAGCTAATTGAAAATATTACTGTTTTCATTCCTAGTCGTGCTGCTGCAAGAGCTGCTTCACATCCAGCATGCCCTGCACCTACCACTGCCACATCATATTCTCCTGCAAAATAGCTCATTTTTTATCCTCCTTTTGAAATTCATATGAAACAGAAAACCGTGTTTTTTTTATTTATGTTAAAAACTTTCCTCATAGGTTACACTTTTGTAACCTATAGGTTCATTTTTCAAGTCTTTTTTTTTATAATTTCCATTTTCTTCCTCTTTGTTTGTTTACAATATATTTTTAAATTATGTAACTTTGCACGTAAAGTAAATGTCTTTTCTTTGTTTTTTTCTAAAGTTTTGCACATTTCATTCACATATTTATTAAAGAATCTTTTGTTTTGTTAATACTTTGTTACTTTTTCTTTTATTTTAGTAATATTCAATTTAAAACTTTTTCAGTTTGAATTTTTATATACTTATTTTTGTTTAAAATCGATTATAAGCTTTTTTGTATTACCAACAATTAAATTATATTTCTCTATGTTAAAATTAGCTTATTTTTGATTCTCGTTTGTTTGTTTTTTATTTTCCCAAACAGAATTTAGCAAAAATTTCGTTTATTATTTCTTCTGATACTTCCTCTCCTGTTATCTCATTTAAATCTTCTATAATATTTTTTATAAATATAGCAATAATATCTATTGGCATTTCACTTTTTATTGTTTCTTTTACCTTTGATATATCATCTATTGCTTTTGAAATTAAATTTTTTTGTCTAAGGTTTGTTATAATAACATCGTTATTTAAATTAATATCATTAAAATTAAACATTTTGCTTATTTTATTATATAAATCATTTAATCCCCAATTGTTTAATGCTGATATTTTAATAATATTTTTAGAAAATTCTCTTAACTGTTCTGTTTTTTCACTTATTACTGCATTTAAATCCATTTTATTTAATAATATTATATATTTTTTATCTTTTATAATATCCAATATTTCCAAGTCTTCTTTAGATAAAGGTTGAGTTGCATCAAATATAGCAATAATTAAATCTGCATCCTTTGCTATTTCTTTTGATCTATTTATTCCTATTTTTTCTACTTCGTCTGTAGCTTCTCTAATTCCGGCTGTGTCTATAAGTTTTATAGGAATTCCATTAATATTTACAAATTCTTCAATAGAATCTCTCGTTGTTCCTGCAAATTCAGTTACTATTGCTCTTTCTTCTTTTAAAATAGCATTTAAAAGCGATGATTTTCCAGCGTTTGGTTTTCCTATTATGGCTGTTTTTATTCCTTCTTTTAACAATTTTCCATTATCAAAACTTCTCTCTAAATCTTTTAAATCTGGTAATATTTCGTCTAACATATTTAATATCTGTGTTTTTGTGACTTCTTCTACATCATATTCTGGATAATCTATTGTAACTTCTATATTTACCATTACATCCATTATCTTATTTTTTATTTCTTTTATTCTTTTTGATAAAAAGCCCTCAAGCTGTTTTATACTTGTTTTTGCTTCTTTTTCTGATTTACTATTTATAATATCTATTACGGATTCAGCTTGTAGCAAATCTATTCTCCCATTTAAAAAAGCTCTTTTTGTGAATTCTCCTGGTTCCGCAAGCTTTGCGCCACTTTTTAAACACAAATCTAATATTTTTTTCATTATCATATTCCCACCATGAGTGTTGATTTCACACATATTTTCAGTTGTATAACTTTTTGGCTCTTTAAAATAAGATACTAAAACTTCATCTATTATTTCCTCATTTTCTACTATATGACCGTACTTAATAGTATATCCTTTTATATCTTCAATTTTTTCAGCTTTTTTAGGTATGAATATTTTATCTAATACTTCAAAACAATTTTTTCCACTCATTCTTATTATTCCTATTCCACCAATTCCGTGGTGCTGTTGATATTGAAGCAATTACATCCATTTTTATCTTCCTTTCTAAATACTTTCTTTATATTATATAAAAAAGCCAAAGATAAAGAAATTACTATTGTACAAGTAAAATCCGACCTTTGACCTCCGATTTTATTTTTTATTTAATTGTTTTTTAATGAAATTACTATTCTTCTATGTGGTTCTTCCCCAACACTTTTTGTTTCTACCTTATCATTTTGTTGTAATCTACTATGTATAATCTTTCTTTCATATGCTTGCATTGGCTCTAATGTAACTGGTTTTTTATATCGTATAACCGTTTTTGCCATTTTGTCTGCTAGTTCTTCTAAAGTTTTCTCTCTTTTTTCTTTATACCCTTCTATATCAAGTATTACTCTTACTTTATTATCTATTTCCTTACCAGCTATTGCAGAAAGAATATTTTGAAGAGCATACAATGTTTCTCCTCTATAACCAATTAAAAAACCTAAGTTTTCATTTTCTATTGATACTCTTATATATTCTTCTCCATTATATATTTCGTATTTTGACCCTTCTGGCATTTTTTCTATAAATTTATCTAAGAATTTTTTAAGATTTTCATGAGCTTTATCCTGTTCTTCCTTAGACAAATGTATTTCTTTTTTATTTCTTTTATATGTTTCTGCCATTTCTTTTTCTTCTTTTAAGGTTAATTCTACTTTAACCACTCTTGGATCTAAGATACTAAAAAAACTTCTTTTTCCTTCTTCTATTACTTTTATATCAACCATTTCCCTAGTTGCATTTAACTCTTTTAAACCTTTTTCAATAGCTTCATTTGTTGTATTTCCTTGAGCTACAATTGTTTTTGACATACAAATTCCACCCTTCTTGTTATTAATCTGTTATAATCTTATTTAAAACTAATCTTTCGATAATCATAGTAATATTATTTACTAACCAATATAAAGCCAAGCCTAATGGTGCCACCAAAGATATTGAAACTGACATAATAGGAATCATCCAACTCATCATTTTATTTGTTTGAGCCATTACATCAATTTCTTCTGCAGAATTTTCTTCTGTTTTTATTAAAGATTTTTCCTCTTTTTTAGAATCTTCTGTTATATCTATTATTTCTTCTTTATCATTTTGATTATCTTTTTTCTGTATAACTGTTGTTAATTTTATTGATATAAAACTAGATATTATATAAAGAACTGGTATTATATAAACAGTCCAGTCTGTTAAATTTTGTTGAGGAACTTTGCTTAAATCTAGTCCTAAAAATTCCATATTTATTGATAAATTATCTATATTACTATCTTCTGGATTTTTTTCTTTTAAATAATTTACTTCCCTTATAACATCAATTTCTGGATATGCTTTGCTTACTGTTTTTTCTCCTTCTTGTATTTGAGAAATGTATGTATTTATATTTTCTGTATCTATTTTTTTCATGTATGTTAATGGACATCTTACCATATAGAAAATAGATACTAGAAGTATAAGTTGAACTATACTACTTAAGCATCCACTAAAAGGATTCATCTTTTCCTCTTTGTATAAATTCATCATTTCTTTGTTCAATTTTTCAGGATCATTTTTATATTTAAATTGCAATACTTTCATCTTTTCTTGCATTTTGCTACTCTTTTTTAAAGTTTTTTGTTGTTTTATTGATAATGGCAACATTATTACTTTTATTACAAGAGTAAATATAATCATAGCTAATCCATAGTTATTTACAAAGTTATAAATAAAATTTAACAAATAGCCAAAAATATTAGCAAAAAAATTAAACATTATTTTCCTCCTAATTATGTCATTTTAGAGGATCATACCCTCCTTTTGAAAAAGGATTACATCTTAAAATTCTACAGATACCCAATATACTTCCTTTTATCACACCATATTTATAAATTGCTTGTTTTGTATATTCTGAACATGATGGATAATATTTGCAGTGTATATTCTTACTAGATAACCATTGTGAAATATATTTTTGATACCAACATATAACTTTAATAAATATTTTTTTCATTCATATTCCCTATTTCAAACATTTTTGCATCTTTAAAAATTTTTTCCATATCACTTTTTATAGAATAAAAATCAACATCTTCTACATTTGACTTTTTATTCCATAAAAGCACTATACTTTTGCCTGTTTTTATTTTTTCTTCGAGTTTGTAGTAATTTTCTCTTATTAATCTTTTTAACCTATTTCTTCTTACGGAATTACCAACTTTAACACTTATTGCTAATCCTAAAAAATTATTTTTTTTGTTATTGTCAATAATAAAAGCAATTATATTTTTACCGGAAAAAATTTTTCCTTTTGATAAAACTTTTTTAAATTCGTAATTTTTTTTTAACATCAATGTTTTTTTCAATTATTTTTTCTTCCCTTCAACAAAAAAAGTTAATTGTAAGGAAAAAACGATATAGAGATAAAATATTTATAAAATTATAATTAATAAATATTTATTAAAAATTCTCTATACCTGCTTAAACATAATTTATGCTGTTAATTTCTTTCTTCCTTTTAGTTTTCTAGCTTTTATAACATTTCTTCCAGATCTTGTACTCATTCTTTTTCTGAATCCATGTTCTTTCTTTTCTTGTCTGTTTTTTGGTTGAAAAGTTCTTTTCATTGATAGCACCTCCTACTGCCTTTTTTATATATTATATAAAATTTCCTTTTTTGAAATTTTTTTCAAAATATCGCGTAACAAGATTATAAACCAAGTTCTATAGACTTGTCAAGCAATTTTTACAATTTATTTTCGTTTCTAATTTTTCAATTTTTGTAATCTAATCGTAACAAATTATGAATTATCCACAGTTTTTTTTATAATTATCCACAATTTTTAAATTTTTTCCACAATTATCTTGACTTATCCACATTTTATTTGCTATTATATGAAAGTACAGAAAAAGTAGCTTTTTTACTTTTATAATAAATAAAATTATGTTCGTAAAAATTAAGCTTTTTTTACAAAATTATTACAAAGTTATCAACAGTTGTGGATAACTTTGTGGATAAAATTTTAGAGAAAGGAATTTAAAAAATGGGGATTGATAAAGATGAACTTTTAACCAAACTAAAAGAATTACTAAAAGATGAAGTTTCAAAAATTTCCTATGACACATGGATAAATCCTCTAGGAATCAGAAGTATTGATAATGACAACATAATTTTTACAACAGTATCAGAATATCAGAAAGACTTTATAGAAAATAAATTTAGAAGTTTAGTTTTTAATACTTTAAGATATATAACAAATAAAGACTGGACTTTTTCTGTAATTGATCTTTCAAAAGAAGCTGATGATAGCTCTACTCAAATAATAAAAGACACCAAAAAGAATGTTTCAGAAACTGAATTAGAAACCAATAGAGCAACTTTAAATCCTAAATATACTTTTGAAACTTTCGTTGTAGGAAACAATAATAGATTCGCACACGCAGCAGCATTAGCAGTTGGAAATGAACCAGGAAAATCATATAACCCTTTGTTTCTTTATGGAGGAGTTGGATTAGGCAAAACTCACTTAATGCACGCAATTGGTAATAGAATTCTTGAAAATGACCAAAGTTCTAATATTTTGTATGTTACATCTGAAAAATTTACAAATCAACTAGTAAATGCAATAAAAGATAATAAAACTGAAATGTTTAGAAATATATACAGAAATATTGACGTTTTATTAATAGATGATATTCAATTTATTGCAGGAAAAGAAAGAGCACAAGAAGAATTTTTCCACACTTTTAATGCTTTAAGAGAAGATGGAAAACAAATTATTATCTCTAGTGATAAGCCTCCAAGAGATATTCAATTCTTAGAAGACAGGCTTAAATCTAGGTTTGAATGGGGACTATTAGCAGATATATCTTGCCCAGATTATGAAACTCGTTTAGCAATTTTAAGAAAAAAAGCTCAAGATGAAAATATAATTATAGATGATTCAATTTTAGCAGATATTGCAAATAAAATAGACTCAAATATAAGAGAATTAGAAGGGGTTTTAAATAAAATTGTAGCTAGAGCTTCACTAACACATAGTCCTATAGCTATTGAACTTGCAGAAAACATCATAAACGAATTTAAATTAGAAAATGAAAAAGTTATTTCTTGTGACTTTATAAAAGAAACTGTAGCAAAATATTTTAGCATAAATAAAGATGATTTAGCAGGAAATAAAAGATCAAACGATATTGCTTTTCCAAGACAAATTGCAATGTATCTATGTAGAGAAATAGCAAACATGTCATTTCCACAGATAGGAAACGACTTTGGAGGCAGAGACCACTCTACTGTAATGCATGCATATAATAAAATCAACAAAGAAATAAAAGAAAAAAGTAATACCAAGTTAATTGTGGAAAGTGTGAAAAACATCATTGTCGATGGAAAGAAATAATAATATGAGACATTTGCTAATTTTTTTAAAAAATATGTTTGTCGAAAAAATTTTTTAACGAAACTATCTCTTTCTGTTCTTACGGATACAGTACATTAGATATCCACAGGGTGATGTGAATAACCTGTTTATAAACTGTGTATATCTCAAGTTATACACAATTCGATTTTTTACCTGTGGATAATTTTGACAATTTTCCACAAAGTTATACACATCATTTTTTCTAGGGATATGAACTATCAACAGAGTTATCCACAGTTTCCACAGCACCTAATACTACTACTACTATAAATATTATATAATATATAAGGAGGAATAAATATGAAATTCACATGTTACAAAGACACAATACTAAAAGCCATAAATTCCGTAGTAAAAGCTGTAGCTTCAAAAACTACAATGCCAATACTTGAAGGAATATTAATTCAAACAAATGATAAAGAAATAAAACTAACAACATATGATTTAGAAATTGGAATAGAATACGTTATGGAATGTAATGTATTAGAACAAGGAAGTACAGTAGTAAATGCTATAATGTTTAGTGAAATTATAAGAAAATTACCAGATACAGAAATAAAAATAAGTTTAAATGACAAAAATTTACTAGAAATAGAATGTGAAGGATCTCATTATAAACTAGCAACAATGAATCCAGATGAATTCCCAGAATTACCGAAGATAGAAATAGAAAATTCTATAGAAATAGAACAAAATACTTTAAAAAATATGATTAGAAAAACAATTTTTGCTGTAAGTACAGAAGAAAATAGGCCAATATTTACAGGATGTTTATTTGAAACAGAAAATAATAAATTAAATTTAGTAGCAGTAGACGGATTTAGATTAGCATTAAGAAGTATTTATTTGAGTAAAAAAACAAATGATTTTAATGCAGTAATACCAGGAAAAACATTAAATGAAGTAAACAAAATATTATCAGATTCTTTTGATACAGTGAAAATAGGAGTATCTAAAAATCAAGCATTATTTGAAATGGATAATTGTAAAATTGTAACAAGAATATTGGATGGAGAATTTTTAAATTATAAATCAGTTATACCAAATAACTGGGAAACAAGAATAAAAGTTAATAAAGATAATTTACAAAATTGCTTTGAAAGAATAAGCCTAATTTCATCATCAAGTATAGAAAAAGAAAAGAAATATCCAGTAAAAGTAAATGTAGAAATAGGTAAAGTAACAATTTCTTGTACAAATCAAACTGGTGATGCAAAAGAAGAATTATTTGTATCTACAGAAGGAAAAAATGTAGAATGTGGATTTAACCCAAAATATTTCTTGGATGCATTAAAATCAATAGATGATGAAGAAGTAAATGTAGAATTTGGAACAAGTATATCACCATGTTTAATAAAAGCAGTTGAAAATAATGAATATGTCTATATGATTTTACCAATAAGATTAAAAGAAGATTAAAACTAAAAAAAGTAAGATTAATCTTACTTTTTTTTATCCACAAATTGATAACAAACTGTGCAAAATTTAATTATACATATATAATATAGAAAAGAAAAGTAAAGAAAAAAATAGAAAAAAATTCTTAAAAATAGAATAAAATAGAAAAAATTAGATAATACAAGAATTTTGAAAAATCGAAAAAAATAAATAAAAAATTAATTAAAAATTAAAAAATAAAAATAGAATAAATTAGAATAAAATAGAATAAATTAGAAAAAAAAAGAAAAAAATAGAAAATAAAAAAATTAAAACAACGAAAATCCAAAATAAAGGAATAAAAAAATAAAATAATATAATTAATTAAATAAAATAAAAATTAAAATAAAAAGAAAATAAGAAAAAATTAGAATAAATTAGAAAA
>CAWVFT010000062.1:0-19807 GCA_963928635.1 Bacillota bacterium
CTTGTGTGGGGACCGACAAATTATAAGCTGTTACAAAATTTTCGTAAGTAAAATTTTGTTTACAGCTTGTTATGCAGTTGGGACGAACGAGACAAAATATGAATTAAACCTTTGAAAGTAGTTCTTCATTTTGAGCAGTGAATTGTAACAAATTTTTAAAATATGTAAAAAAATAATTGAAAAAAATCAAGAAAACAGGTATAATAATAGCATCAAATATGAAGGGAGTAAAAAAATGTTAGGACAGATAGCAGTATTAGTAATTTTAATACTAATAAATGCTTTTTTTGCAGCAAGCGAAATAGCATATATATCGTTAAATGATAACAAAATAGAAAAACAAGCGAAAGAAGGTAATAAAAAGGCAAAACAAATAGAAAAAATGTTAAAAACGCCAAGCAAATTTTTGGCAACAATACAAATAGGAATCACACTAGCAGGTTTCTTATCAAGTGCATTTGCATCAGATACATTTGCAGATATTTTAGCACCAGCATTAAATAATATAATGCCATTTTTTAGTGTAGAAATATGGCAAGGAATATCAATAGTTGTAATAACAATAATATTATCATTCTTTACATTAATATTTGGAGAACTTGTTCCAAAAAGAATAGGTATGAAAAACTCAGAAAGAGTAGCGTTCTTTTCAATAGGAATAATTAGAGCAATATCAATATTAGCAGCACCATTTGTAAAATTTTTAACATTTACAACAAATGCAATTTCTAAAATGTTTGGTATAGGAGAAAATGAAGAACAAACAGTAACAGAAGAAGAAATAAAAATGATGATAGATCAAGGAAAAGAAAAAGGAACAATAGAAGAAGGAGAAAAGGAATTATTAAATAATGTATTTGAATTTAATGATATAACAGTTTCAGAAATTATGACACATAGAACAGATATATTTGCTGTTGATAAAAATATAAGTCAAGAAGAATTGCTAGAAGAAATATCAAAAGAGGAATATAAATATAGTAGAATACCAGTATATGATGAAACAATAGATGAAATAGAAGGAATACTATATGTAAAAGACATATTAAAAAATATAAATAAGAAAACATTTAGAATAAAAAACATAATGAAAGAACCATATTTTGTACCAAAAAACAAAATGATAGACGAATTATTTAAAGAAATGCAAAAAAACAAAACACAAATTGCAATAGTATTAGATGAATATGGAGGAACATCAGGATTAATTACAATGGAAGATATACTAGAAGAATTAGTAGGAGACATATATGATGAATATGACGAAATAGAAGAAGAATATCAAAAAATTGATGATAACACATATATATTAAGTGGTAGCTTGCCAATATATGATGTAAATAAACTATTAAATATAAATATTCCAGAAGGAGACTATGATACACTTTCAGGATACTTACAAGAGGAAATGGGAAGGATACCAGAAGACGAAGAAAACCCAGTAATAGAAACAAAAGATGTTACTTATAAAATAGAAGAATACGAAGACAAAAGAATAGTAAAAGTAAAAGTATGTAAAAATAATAATGAAGAAAAACCAGAAGAAGAGACAGAATAGAACATTAAAAGAAAGGGATATATATGGATAGAAGAAAAATAATAACAATAGTTATAGTAATTTTAATATTTTTATCTGTAATAGGAATAATCATATATAGAAATATGCTAAAAAAAGAATTACAATATAATATAGCTGAAATAAAAGAATATAAATATTTTGTATTAAAAGAAAATGATAAATATGGAATAATCGATAACCAAGGGAATAAAATAATAGATGTTATTTATGATGACATAAAGATACCAAACCCAGAAAAGGCAGTATTTATATGTTATGAAGGTCAAGAAACAAAGGTAATGAATGAAAAAGCTGAGCAAATATATACAGAATATACTAATATAACACCATTAATATTAAAGAATGTTTCTACAGATTTAAGGTATGAAAAGAGTGTACTAAAATATGAAGAAGAAGGAAAGTATGGATTAATATCAATAGATGGAGCAAAAATAACAAATCCTATATATGAAGAGATAGATACATTGCAATATAAAGAAGGGGAATTTGTTATAAAAAAGGATAATAAATACGGAATAATGAATATGAATGGATATATAATAATTAATCCAGAATATGATAACATTGTAGCAGATGCGTATTATTCATCTGAAAAAGGCTATAAAGATGACGGTTATATTGTAAGCAATACAACTGAACAAGGATATAGGTATGGATATATTGATAATAATGGAGAGAAAATATTAGATACCAATTATAATGATTTATACAGAATAAATTATGACCAAGGAATATATTTAATATGTGCAGAGAATGGAAGATATGGTTTATTTAATAAAAATACAAATATAATACCAAACGAATACCAAGCAATAACACATATAGAAGAGAGTGAACTATGTTTAGTTCAAAAAGGTAAAAAGTACGGAATAATAACTTTAGACGGAAGTATGATTTTACAAGTAAGATATAATCAAATAGATATAAATGGAGATTATATATATGCAACAGATGAAAATGCAGAAGTTAAAGTATATGATAAAAAAGGAAATGCAATAGAAGTTAATCAAAATATAACAGTTTCTACAATAGCAGATAACCCAGAATATAAAATACAAATAGACACATCAAATGGATTAACAGCATATAGTATATATCAAGGTGAAAACAAAATAACTAATGGAAATTATAACTATATTGGTTATTTAGTAAATGATAACTATATTGCAAGTAAACAAAATGAAAAATTAGGAGTAATTGATAAAAACGAAAACATAAAACTAGAAATGAAATATGATACAATAAGAATGGTAGAAGGAACAAGTTTAGTAGAAGCGGATGTTCAAAGTACAAAAACAATGGAGCTATATAATAGTAACCTAGAAAAAATAGCAGAAATGAGTAATGCAACATTAACAGTAGAAGAAAACTATATAAAACTATCAAACACAACAGAGACAAAATACTTTGATTTAGAAGGGAATGAAAAACAAAACACAGAGATATTCCCAGAAAACACAATATTTGCTAAAAATCAAAATGGAAAATGGGGATTTGTAGACAAAACAGGTCAAGTAGTAGTAGACTATCAATATGACGAAGTAACAGAACAAAACAAATATGGTTTTGCAGGAATTAAGTCAGATAACAAATGGGGAATAGTAGATAAAAATGGAAAAATATTAGTAGAACCAACATATGAGATAAATGCAGAAGAAACACCAGAATTTATTGGGACATATTATAGAGTAACATATGGATTTGGAGAATTCTATTATACAAAATAAGATATAGGGATTTAGGGACGTACCTTAAAATCCCTATATTTTTTTGACTACCTAAAAAATTATTAAAGCTAACTATTGGCTTCTTTTAACGTTTTCATGTTTAAATTCATAAATATATGTAAATAATACAGAAAATAGTTAAAAGTAAAAAATTGAAAAATATTTAAATTTTTCAACAAGATTTATACCTTAGCAAAGGAATGTGAGAAAAATGAAAATAGGATTAGCTTTATCTGGCGGTGGAATTAGGGGAATAGCACATGCTGGAGTTTTAAAGGCTTTTGAAGAAAATAATATAAAAATAGATATAATAGGAGGAACAAGCTCAGGAAGTTTAATTGCAACATTATATGCATTAGGATATTCACCATTATATATTTTTTTTCTCTTTAAAAAATATGCCAAAGAAATAATAAGCATAGATTCAAATACTATTATTAAAAGTGTTGGTGGACTAATAAAGAATAAAAAGTTATCAGTTATAGGGTTTAATAAAGGAGAGTCAATAGAAAGAGAGTATAATGAATTAGCAAAACGAAAAGGAGCCACAAAAATTTCAGATATAAAGATGCCAATAGTGATACCAAGTGTAGATATAAATAAATCAAAAGAATATGTATTTACCAATATTATACCAAAAGAAAATAAAGATAATATAACATATATAACAGAAATACCAATAGGAAGTGCAGTAAGAGCTAGTAGCAGTTTCCCAGGTATTTTTTGTCCATGTAAATATAAAGGATATAGTTTTTTAGATGGAGGAATTTTAGATAATATTCCTGTAAAAGAGGTAAAAAAACAAGGAGCAGATAGCGTTATAGCAGTAAACTTTAAGACTGATGAAATTGATGAAAAAAGCAATTTGATGGATATAACATTAAGGACAATAGATATTATGGGAAATGAGAAATCTCAAAAGAGCCTTGATTTAAGTGATTATGTATTAACAATAGAAACAGGTAAAACTGGATTATTAGATATAGATAAATTAGACGAGTGCTATAAATTTGGCTATGAATTTACATGCAGTAAAATTGATGAAATTAAAGAAAAATTGAACATCCAGAAACAAAAAGATATTTGATGAATATAATATAGTAACATTCAAATATAGAATAGGGTGATTTTGTGGATATAAAATATTTTGATAATTCAGCTACAACAAGGATTAAAGATGAAGTGCTAGAAGAAATGTTTCCATACTTAAGCATAGAATATGGAAATCCATCATCTGTATATAGTATAGGGAGAAAAGCAAGGAAAGCAGTTCAAGAAGCAAGAAATAAAGTGGCATCTTTAATAAATTGCAAACCATATGAAATATATTTTACAAGTTGTGGTTCAGAAAGTGATAATATGGCATTAAAAGGTTTAAGTTATGCACAAATGTACAAAAAAAGTGGAAAAAACCATATAATTACGTCAAAAATTGAACATCCAGCAATAATGAATACTTGTAAGGCATTAGAAAAGCAAGGATTCAAAATCACATATGTTGATGTAGATAAAGAAGGTTTTGTAAATTTAAATACTTTAGAAAATGCAATTACTGATAAGGCATTTTTGATAAGCATAATGTATGCGAATAATGAAATAGGAACAATTGAGCCTGTTGATGAAATAGCAAAAATTGCACATAGACACAATATCTTATTTCATACAGATGCAGTTCAAGCAGTTGGAAATATAAAAATTGATGTGCAAAAATCTAATATAGATATGTTATCATTATCTGGGCATAAAATATATGCACCAAAAGGAATAGGGGCATTATATGTAAAAAAAGGTATTGAATTCGAAAGATTTTTAGATGGAGGACATCAAGAAAGAGATAAAAGATCTGGAACAGAAAATGTAGCTGAAATTGTAGCTTTAGGAAAGGCATGTGAATTAGCAGAGAAAGATTTGGAACAATACCAGAGAAAACTGATAGATTTAAGAGATTATTTTATCTCTAGTATAAAAAATAGAATACCAAATCTTAAAATAAACGGAAGTATGGAAAAAAGGTTACCGGGAAATTGTCATTTAACATTTGAAGACATTGAATCTGGAGATTTGCTGTTAAGACTTGATGAACTTGGAATTTGTGCATCAGGAGGTTCAGCTTGCTCTAGTGGAGATAATTCAATTTCATATGTTTTAGCAGCAATTGGGTTACCAAGTAATTTGGCAAAAGGAGCTTTAAGGATTACTTTTGGGGATTATAATACAATTGAAGAAGTTGATTTTTTATTAGATGCACTCGAAAAAATAATTAACAAATAAATAAATGGAGAGTATAAATTCAAACTTGATAAAATTAGATATATGTAGTAAAATGTTGAGAGATATGTAGAAAGGAATGGGATTATAAATGGAAAAATCAGAGGTATATTTTACAGATTTTAGAACAAAAATAGGATATAATCAATTACAAAAGTTAGAGAAATTAATCAAAAAAGCGGGAATAGAAAAAATTAATTTTGAAAACAAATATGTAGCAATAAAAATACACTTTGGAGAACCAGGAAACTTAGCATATTTAAGACCAAACTATGCAAAAGTAGTAGTAGACTTAGTAAAAAAATTAGGAGGAAAACCATTTTTAACAGACTGTAACACATTATATGTTGGAGGAAGAAAAAATGCATTAGACCATTTAGATTCAGCATATGTAAACGGATTTAGCCCATTTTCAACAGGATGCCATGTAATAATTGCAGATGGATTAAAAGGGACAGATGAATCATATGTAGATATAAATAAAGAATATGTTAAAACTGCAAAAATAGGTAGAGCAATAATGGATGCAGATATAGTAATATCATTAAACCATTTTAAAGGTCATGAAATGACAGGATTTGGTGGGGCAATTAAAAATATCGGTATGGGATGTGGCTCACGAGCAGGAAAAATGGAAATGCACAACGCAGGTAAACCAGAAGTAATAAGAGAAAACTGCAAAAAATGTAAGCAATGTATAAAAATATGTGCACATAGTGCAATATCATATGATGAAGAGGGAAAAGCAGTAATAGACCATAGTAAATGTGTCGGATGCGGAAGATGTATAGGTGTCTGCAATTTTGATGCAATACAAGCACCAAATGATGAAGCAAATGATGTATTAAATAGTAAAATGGCAGAATATGCATATGCAGTAGTAAAGGATAGACCTCAATTTCATATTAGTTTAATATGTGATGTGTCACCAAACTGTGACTGTCATGCAGAAAATGATGCGCCAATAGTGCCAGATATAGGAATGTTAGCATCATTTGATATGGTAGCACTAGATAAAGCATGTGCGGATTTAGTAAATAAACAAACAGGTTTTGATAATAGTATTTTGGGAGAACAATTAAAAGAAGGTGTAACAGGAACAGACAAATTTACCATAACACATCCAGAAACAAGTTGGGAAAGTCAAATAGAACATGCTAAAAAGATAGGATTAGGAAATGACGAGTATGAGCTTATAGTAGTAAAATAGCATAGTAATAAATAAAGGAATGAATAAAATGAACGATATACAATTTCAAAGAGAGAAACTATTAATAGGAAAAGAAAATTTACTAAAATTGTATAATGCAAAAGTAGCAATATATGGAATAGGAGGAGTAGGTTCTTATGTTTGTGAAGCATTAGCAAGAGCGGGAATAGGGAATTTTTTATTAGTAGATTTTGATAGAATAGATATAACAAACTTAAATAGGCAAATACATGCAACATATAAGACAGTAGGAGAATATAAAGTAGATGCAATGAAAGAAAGAATACTTGATATAAACCCAGATGCAGATGTAAAAGTTGTAAAAGAAATACCAGAAGAAGAAAAAGAAGAGGATTATATAGATTCTTCTTTTGACTATGTAGTAGATGCGGTAGATACAGTTTCTACAAAGTTAAAATTAATATTAAAATCAGATAAAGAAAAAGTACCAATAATATCATCAATGGGAGCGGGAAATAAATTAGAGCCAACGCAATTTAAAGTAAGTAACATCCAAAAAACAAAAGTATGTCCACTTGCAAAGGTAATTAGAAAAGAACTAAAAGACAAAAAAATAGAAAAATTAAAAGTTGTATATTCGGAAGAAGAACCTATAAAAACAACTTATGAGAATAATGTTAAAAGAGTACCAGGAAGTATCTCATTTGTACCATCAACAGCAGGCTTAATAATAGCAGGAGAAATTATAAAAGATATAATGCAAAAATAATAGGAAATTTTTAAAATATATATTCTTTTAAAGCTTTAATATAATGATTTTTCCAAGTTTTTCGTTCAAGCTAATTTTCGTAGAAAATCTAAATGAATTTTACGGCACCCTTCCAAGGTAAACTTGAACTCTTTCCGTAAAATTCATTAATATTTTCTATACTCAAATTACTTTCAATTCAAAACTTTTCAAAATTATTATATTAAAGCTTTTTAAATTAACATTTAGACAAAAATTTCCTATTATTTTTGCATTAAATATTTTAAACTGTAAATAATAACCATATGAAGAAAAATAAGATAAAAGCCATAATTAAATTCATAATTTTAATAAGTATAATAATATTAATTCCAAGTAAGACTAAAGCATCAGAAAAAAAAGAAGGAATAGAAAATTTTCCAGAAAGCTATAGACCATATTTAGAAGAACTACACAAAAAATATCCAAACTGGAAGTTTACTGCATTATATACTGGATTAGACTGGAACTATGTTATTGAAAATGAAAACATATTTGGAAAAAATTTAGTACCATTATCATATAATGACAGATGGAAAAACACAAAGCAGGGAGAATACAATGTAGAAGTAGATGCAGGATGGGTAGACAGTTCAAAGCAAGCAGTGGAATATGCTATGGATCCAAGAAACTTTTTAAATCAAGTTAGAATATTTCAATTCGAAAATTTATCACAAAATGAAAATAATAGTAATGTAGACACAATAGAAAAAATATTATATGGAACAGAGTTTTATAATAGAATAGTAGAGTATTATGATTCAATAGGAAACAAAATAACAACAAGTGATAAATATTCTACATTAATATTAAATGGAGCAGTGACATCAAAAGTTAGCAGTTATCATTTATCGGCAAGAATAAAGCAAGAAGTAGGACCATTCTTATCACATGCATCAATAAGCGGAACAGTAGAAGGTTTTAGGGGATTATATAATTTTTATAACATAGGAGCAACTAGCTCAAGTGAGCCAATGGGAGCAATAAAAAATGGTTTGCAATACGCAAGAGACGGGAAAGGTGCAAGTGAAGCGACAAAGAAAAAATATTTAATCCCATGGGATACAAAAGCAAAAGCCATAACAGGAGGGGCAATATTTATAGGAGAAAGTTATATAAATGTAGGGCAAAATACAATATATCTGCAAAAATTTGATGTAAATGATGATAGAGGAGGAACCCTATTTACACATCAATATATGACAAATGTATTAGCACCATATAGCGAATCAAAATCAACATATAATGGATATGAGGGCAGTAATATATTAAATTCAGAAATATCATTTGTAATACCAGTATATGAAAATATGCCAAAATATCAAACAGAAAGTCCAAATATAAATCCTAATGATTATACAGCAGATAACACAAAAGTGTATGCAAATGTTGAAACAACATTAAATATTAGGTCAGGACCAAGCACATCATATGAAGTAATATGTACTGTAAGCAAAAATGATAAACTAACAAGAATAGCAAAAGGAAAACAACAAGGGGAATTATGGGATAGAGTAGAGCTAGAAAATGGAATAATAGGCTATGCATTCCAAAGCTATTTAGTAGAAGAGCCAGAAATAAAAGTAAATGAAATAAAATTAAGTATAGGCAAAAATGTAATAAATAAAAATGAAAGGATACAATTACAAGTAGAAATATTGCCAGAAAATGCGGAAAACAAAAATGTAATATATTCATCTAGTGATACAAATGTTGCAATTGTGAATGAGAAAGGAGAAATATTAGGTGTAAGCTCAGGAAAAGCATTTATAACAGTAAAATCAGAAAAATATAATGTATCAAATAGTATAGAAATAGAAGTATATACACCCGTAAGTGATTTAGAACTAGATATAGGGGATTCTATTTTACAAATAGGAGATACAATAAAAATAAATCCAAAAATATATCCAGAAGATGCAAATCACAAAAAAGTAATATATGAATCAGAAAATGAAAATATAGCAAAAGTAGATGAAAATGGGATAATCACAGCAATTTCAGAAGGAGAAACAAATATCAAAGTAAAAACAAAAGAAAATAATATAGAAAGAAATATAAAAATAAAAGTAATAGAAAAAATAACAGAAGAAGAATTATCTTTTGGAAATCTAAAAGTGGAAGGTAATATAATAACAGGATTAGATTATTTAAACAATAAAGTCTCAGATATAAAAAATCAAATTACAAGTAAATACAAAATAGAAATAACAAATAAAGAAGATGAAATAATCACAGATGAAGATATAGTTGGAACAGGATATAAATTAAAAATATATGATACCAGCAACAATAATAACAGTGGAAATTTAATACTAGAATATTATTTTGTGCTATATGGAGATGTAAATGGAGATGGAAAAATAAACAGTATAGATTTGTTAGTATTGCAAAGACATATACTAGAAATAGAAAAAATAGAAGGAGTAGCATATAAAGCAGGAAATATAAATAAAAATGGAAATAAACCAACATCAGTAGATTTGTTATTAATACAAAGACATATTTTAGGGCTAAAAATAATAGAACAGAAATAGGAGAGGGATTGAGGGACGGTTCTCAAAATCCCTAAAAATAGGGAAAATGGGGACAGACCTTAAAAAATTACTAAAAAAATTGAAAAAATTTAAGGTCCGTCCCCAAAATCCCTAGAAATAGGGATTTTAAGGTCCGTCCCTAAATCCCTATTTCGAAAGGAGAAAAATGAAAAAACTTAAATTATTTATAATTAATCTAATAACATTAATATTAATAATATGCTTTGGAAGTATCAGCAAGGCAGAAAATGATATAATTTTAGTAAATGATAAAGCTGTTATAAATAAAGAAGATGAATTTAATGTAACTGTATCAACAAAAAAATTGTCAATATCAGCAATTGATTTAAATATATATTATGACAAAGATAAAATTGAATTTATAAATAACAATGAAAATATAGGAATAAAAGAAAATGAATTAATATATTCGTGGTATGATGAGCATGGAGGAGAAGATGTTATAACAAATAAAGATTTAATAACTTTAAAATTCAAAGCAAAAGAAGATGGAAAAACTAATATTAGTGTAAAAGGCAAAGGATATGATAAAAACGGGAATGAGATTCAAATAAATTTTCAAGGTTTAGAAGTAAGAGTAGGAGAAGAGGAGAACAATAATTATGTAGTAACAGATAGCCAAGAAAGTACAAGCGTAGATAAAAATAATTCATATTTAAAAACATTAAGAATTAATGAAGAAGGATTAAATCCTGATTTTAATAAAGAAACTTTTGAATATTATTTTTTAACTGATAAAGATATTTCAAATTTAGAAATAATAGCAACACTAGAAAATAGTAATGCAACTGTTAATGTTACAGGTAATACAAATTTGAAAGAAGGATTAAATGAAATAAAAATAGAAGTTATTTCAGAAGATAAACTTGCTAAAAATGAGTATATAATTAATGTAACTAAAACAAAAAATTTGGAAGAAGCAAATACAAATTTAGAAACTTTAGCTATAGAAAATCAAATTTTATTACCTGAATTTGATGTGAATACAACAGAATATAGTGTAGAAGTGGCAAATAATTTAGAAAGTTTGAATATATTAGCAATTCCAGAAAATCGAGATGCAAAAGTAGAAATATCAGATTATAGCAAATTAGAAGTAGGAGATAATAAAATTAAAATAATTGTTACAGCATCAAATGGTTACACAAAAAAAACATATAATTTAAATGTTCATAGAAGAAATGTTGAAGAGCAAAATAGTTATGAACAAGAACAAAAAAATAATGAGGCAATTTTAGAAAAATTGTTGCAAGATAAAGATAAGACAAGTATAGAGCAAACAAGCATATTAGAAAATACAGAAAATAAATCAAATGTAAGCTATTATATTTTAATAGTATTAATCTTTATTATATTGATAGTGATAATAATCTTTATAATAAGAAAAAAGAGAAAAATAAAGAAACATAGACGAAACAGAAAATAAATAAGTTCTAACTCTAAATTTATAAGAATACAATTAAACAAAAGTATTCCAAAATAAAAGGAGTTAGAACAATATGAAAAGTGTGTCAATAGAAGAACGTGCAACAGAATTAGCACATTATATTATAGATTCTAAAGATACAGTAAGAGGTGCAGCAAAAAAATTCGGGATTAGCAAAAGTACAGTACACAAAGACGTATCTGAAAGACTAAAAAAAATAAATCCGAGTTTAGCCAAAGAAGTACGAATTATATTAGATGAAAATAAAGCAGAGAGACACATAAGAGGAGGAATGGCAACAAAATTAAAATACAGTCATATAAAAACAAAAGTTACATGATTAAAATAGTGTAGATTATTTACATATATTTATTTGTGTATAAAACAAAAAAATGAGACTTAAATGTCTCATTTTTAAACTTGAATCCTATTTCTTCTTCTTTTAGTTTCTATACAAGGAGGAATAAGAGGACTATAAGATGTTCCATCAAACACATCAACTTCAACAGTTCTAGTTAAAACATCTGTATAACTATATGTTACATTTCTATTATTTTCTTCATATCTAACAACAAAAATGTTAGGATATACTTTTTCTATTGTGGCTTCTTTTTCAAAGGATTTACTTCTACCTAAAGACCCTTTTACTATAATCTTTTGTCCCACTTTCTCTAAGATGTCAGTTTTAAGATTTGCTATATCATTTTTACAAATCATGTTATCACCTACTCCCTTAAGATGAGTAAATTATAGCATTTTCAGAGGCTAATGTCAAAAAACAACATAATACGACAAAATCCCAAAACGCAGACGTATCAAGCGTTACAAGAGACAAAGTAATTGAAATTACATTTTAATTACAATTATATTACAATTATATTACAAAGTGTTTTTTCTAATCATTTTTCCTTTTGCACCTATACCATCAACGCCCTTTTTTCCGTCTCTTAATTCATTTACAATATCATCTACAGAAACAAATTTATATATATCTGTAAGTGCAATTGTTTCTGCAATAATTAAAGGGTCTAAAAAATCAATAAGAATTCTGGCAGGGGAAGAAGCAAAATTAGCGCCAGCCATCATCAGTGCTTCAAAATAACTTTGACAGGCACCTGCAAAAATGACTAAGTTTTTACCTGTTTCTAAATCATATCTTCTTGCTTCTTCAACGGTTTTAACAAAATGTCTAGAATTTCTATAATTATATAAATCATTATAACCTACATTTTTTTTAATCATGCCATCATGTCCTGTAATAATTAAAATATCTGGATTATATATTTTTAGTAAATTGTACACTGCTTTAGGCTGTTTATATTCAGGAATATTTTTAACAATAGCATTTAGACCAACTTTTTTGTAATAATAATAAGATTTTTCAGAATATTTTTTGTCACCATCTAGATGCAGTATTTTGCCTGTTATAATTTTTTCATTTGTTCTGTTATCTTTAGTATTATTTACATTGTCAGAATATACTAAAGCTTTAAATCTTTCGTTAATTTTATAATCCAACTTTTTTAAATTTTCTTTTGCAATAGATTTATCTATTAATTCTAAATCTTCAATAGGACTATCAGCGGTAATTCTTTCAATAAGACCAGTTAAAAGAGCTATTTTTGAATTGTTAATAGTGATGATTTTATCTACTATAAATAAAATATCATTGTTATAAGATTTTCGAGCGACAATGCTTCCTTTCTTAATTCTTTTCATTAAATCACCTCTAAAATTAGGCTAATATATTTTATGTCGAAAATTGTAGAAAAGTGCCAATGCAAAAAATATTAATAGCAAAATGAATAATATAAAATTAAAAGAATATACATTTACAAATAAGAAAAATAAGGAGGTAAAAGATGTTAAATGTAGCTAAAGAAAATTTATGTATAAATAAAATAGTAGCACATAAAAAGGAGATAATCATAGTAGAAGGAGATATGATAGTACCAGATGCTAAACCTGATATTTTAAATACAATTAGTACAAGTGGGGTAGTAGGGATATATAAAAAAGAACTACAAGAAGAAAAAATCCGAGTTGACGGAAGTATAAATACATATATAATGTATTTACCAGACCAGAGTGAAGAAGGAGTAAGAGGATTAAATACAAGTCTAGATTTTTCAGAAGTAATAAATATACCAAATTGTAACTCAGAGATGCAGGCAAAAGTGACAACATCAGTAAAGTCAATAGAATGTAAAGTAATAAATGGAAGAAAATTAGGAATAAAGGCAACATTAGAAATTGATATAACAGTTTTACAAAAAGAAGAAATAGAAATAGTAAATGATATAACAGAAAGTTCGGATATACAAATTTTAAAAGATATAGTAAATGTAAATTCGCTTGTAGGAACGGGGGAAACAAAATTATTTGCAAAAGATACAATACAAATAGATAATATAGACCTGCTTGCTGAGATATTAAAATTAAATGTAAATATAACTGATAGAGACATAAAAATAAGCTATAATAAGATATTGACAAAATCAGAAGTAGAAGTAAAAATAATGTATTTAACAGAAGATAATAGAATAAATCAAATAACATATAAAATACCAACAGTAGGATTTATAGATATTCAAAACATTTCAGAAGAAAACATTTGTGATGTAAATTATGAAATCAAAAATATAATAGTAAAACCAAATCCTCAAGAAGAACATTCTATATATGTAGAAATAGAAATAGATGTGATATGTAATGTATATGAAGAAAAGCAAATAAATTTGATAAAAGACATGTATAGTCCAAGTCAGAATTTAAATATGCAAAAACAGCAGATACTAACAATGTGTGATAAGCAAACGAGAAATGAAACTAAAAATATAAATGAAGTAGTAAATTTAGGAGAAATAAGAGGACTAAGCTTAGTAGATGTAGATACAAACATAGAATTTTCTAAAGAAAATAAAATAAATTCAAAAATATTATATGAAGGCGAAGCAAAATTAAGATTTATATTTACAAACTCTGCAACCCAAGTAATAATAAAAGAAGCGAGTATACCGTTTGACTATGTGATAAATGATCTAATAAATGGTGAAGAAATAAATACAAATAATGAAATAGAAATAAAATCACAAGATTTTATAATAAAAAATGATGAAGAAATAAATGCAAATATTAATTTAGGCATTAGGACAGATATGTATAGAAATAGCAGTATGGAATTAATAAGCGAAATAAGTGAAGAGGGGGAAAGAGAAGAACAAGATTATAGCCTAATAATATATATAGTCAAAAAAGGAGACACACTTTGGAATATAGCAAAGAAATTTGGAAGTACAGTAGATGACATAGCAAGAGCAAACGGAATAGAAGATGAAAATTTAATTATGCCTGGGGAAAAATTATATATACCTAAATATATAAATGTTAGAGTAGAATCGAATGTATAAAATATATTCTAGGCATAGAATAAGGTGGCCCCAAAAATTAAATAGTAAAAAAGGAAAAAGAATGCTAAAAGTAATTGTAATATTAATGATAGCTTTCTTAGTCGCAAAGTTAATATTAGACTCAATATTGCCTGTATTTGATAAGATGTGTGAAGAAAAAGCAATAAGTATAGCAACAGTTATATCAAATAATAAAGCAACAGAAGTAATGGCAGAACATACATATGATGAAATATTTACAATAGAGAAAGATAAAAATGGAAATATAGCAATGATAAAATCAAATGTAATACCAATAAACGAAATAATTTCGGACGTAGCAGTAAAAATTCAAGAGGAACTAGAGAAAAGAGAAGATGATAATATACAAATACCTTTAGGGTCAATTACAGGTTTTAAACTATTAGCAGGAACAGGACCGAATATAAATATTAAAATTATACCAGCAGGAAGTGTTGAAACAGATTTAAGGAGTGAATTTGTAGAGCAAGGAATAAATCAAACATTGCATAGAGTGTATTTGCAAGTAGACTGCCAAGTAACAATAGTAACACCATATAACGAAATATCTAAAAAGATATCTAATCAAGTATTGTTAATAGAGAATGTTATTATTGGAAATATACCAAGTACTTATTTAAATATTGATTAAATTGACAAAGGGGATGACAAAGGGGACGGGGCAAAATGGCGGAAGGTTGACAGAGGGGACGGGGCAATTTGGCAACTTCTATAAGAAATTTTTCAAACTATTTAAACTAAATTATATTGAAAATTTAAAAGTTGCCAAATTGCCCCGTCCCCTCTGTCATTAAATTTAGTAATAAAATATTACAATTTAATAATTGCCAAAAAGCCCCGTCCCCCTTGGCAATTTTTACAAAATGTAGTAAAATTATATAAGTTAATAAAGTAAGAAGGAATGAAATAAAAGATGAATAAAAAAGTATTATTAGGAATGAGTGGAGGAGTAGATAGTTCAGTATCAGCAATATTATTGAAAAAACAAGGGTACGAAGTAATAGGATGTACAATGATTTTATGGGAAAATGAGAATACAGAAAAGTCTATAAATGATGCAAAGCAAGTATGTGAAAAACTAAACATAAAACATTATACATATGACTTAAAAGACGATTTCAAGAAAAATGTAATAGATTATTTTATAAATGAATATAAAAATGCAAGAACACCAAATCCATGTGTAGAATGTAATAAATTTATGAAGTTTGGTGAATTTTATAAAATTGCAAAAGATTTAGAATGTGACTATATAGCAACAGGGCATTATGCAAAAATTGAGTATTCAGAGAAATATAATCAAAAAGTATTAAAAAAATCAGCAGAAAATAAAAAAGACCAGACATATTTTTTGTATGGTATATCTAACGAAATATTGGAACATATAATATTTCCATTACAAGAATTTGCAGAAAAGGAAGATATTAGAAACATTGCAAAAGAAGAAGGATTAGAAATAGCAGAGAAAAAAGATAGCCAAGAAATTTGTTTTATACAAGATAATGATTATCAAAAATTTTTACAAGAATATGGAGATATGCAAAATAAAATTGGAGATATAACATTAAAAACAGGAGAAGTATTAGGAAAGCATAAAGGAATATCTAATTATACAGTAGGTCAAAGGAAAGGTTTGCAAATATCGTATAAAGAGCCTTTATATGTTTTAAAATTAGACTTAGAGAAAAATAATGTAATAGTTGGAACAGAAAAAGAATTGTATGATAAAAACTTATATTCAGAAAATCTAAATTGGATGGTTAATATAGAAAAAGAAATTGAGTGTTATGCAAAGATAAGGTATAGAGCAAAAGAAGCAAAAGCAAAATTAAAAGTACAAAACAACAAGGCAAAAGTAATTTTTGAGGAGCCACAAAGAGCAATAACAGCTGGACAATCAGTAGTGTTTTATGACGAAGATGGAATTGTACTTGGTGGAGGAAAAATATGCTAAAGGACTAATTTATAGTAAGTAATGTTTTTCAACTGGACTTATGTCTCTAGGAAGGAATGATTGTAATTATGAATGAACTATATAGAGAAACAAAATTTATTTTAGATAAATATAAAATAAGTGCAAATAAAAAACTCGGACAAAATTTTTTGATAAATGAAGATGTAGTTAAAAATATAATAAATAGCAGTAATATAACAGAAAATGATTTGGTAATAGAAATAGGACCAGGTTTAGGAACATTAACAAAAGAGATTTTAGAAAAAGCAGGAAAAGTTATATGCATAGAATTAGATGAAAGAATGACAAAAATTTTAAAAGATAGATTTTCGTTATATAAAAATTTTGAATTATTAAACCAAGATATTTTAAAGACAGATTTAAAAACAATAATTCAAAGTGAAAAAGAGAAAAATAACTTAAAAACAGTAAAAATAATAGCAAATTTACCATATTATATTACTACTCCAATAATTATGAAATTATTAGAAGAAAAGCTGGATTTAGATAGTATAACAGTTATGGTTCAAAAGGAAGTTGCAGAAAGACTAATAGCAGTACCTGGACCAAGAGAGAAGAACACAGGAGCAATAAGTTATACAGTGCTATATTATGCTTCATCACAAAAAATAATGGAAGTAGATAAAGAAAGCTTCATACCAGAGCCAGAAGTTCAGTCAGAAGTTATAAAATTAGATATTAGAAAAGAATCAGCTGTAAAAGTAAAAAATCCAGAATATATGTTTAAAATAATAAAATCTGCATTTATGCAAAGAAGAAAAACATTACTAAATTCATTAGTTAATGGAAATATTTTCAAAAGTAAAGAAGAAGGAGCTAAAATTTTAAAAGAAATAGGTTTAAATGAAAATGTAAGAGCAGAAAACTTGAGCATAGAAGACTTTGCAAAAATTACTAGTGCAGTAATTTTTCAGTAAATAATTGAAGTCCAAAAAATTATATGTTATAATTATAAAGAATAATATATAAGGAGGAAAAGTGATATATATTTTAAAATACATTAATAAAACTGAAAAAATATATCATTAAAGTATAGGATGAATCAAATATTAGTAACAAAAAAATTATATATAACGCCTGAACTGAAAAGAAAAAAGAAAATATATAAAGTATATTTGATTATATCTGTATTTCTAATATGTATATTAACATCTATATACATATATGCCGAATATGATAGGAACAAAAGCGAACAAGTATCACAAGAGATTTTATCAGAACTTGAAGCAGAAGACAATACAATAGCAGATTCAGATGTATTAGTAGTAGCATTAAGCAGTGATTTTACAAGTAATACAGAAATTGATATAACTCCAAATAAAAACGATAAATCAACAGCGATAGCCAATAACAAATATACGCAAACAATAGCAGGATATAATTATGCAGTTGTAGCAACAATAAATATACCTAAAATTAATGTTAAATATCCAATTTTTAAAGGAGAAACAGGTTCAAAAGCAGAAACAACAGCATTACTAAAATATTCACCAATTGAATTCTGGGGACATGGACCAAATAAAGTAGGAAATTTTTGTGTAGCAGGGCATAATTATAGAGACACAAGATTTTTTAGTAAAGTTCCAACATTAGAAAATGGTGATATAATAGAAATTACTGCAAATAACAAAACTGTAAAATATGGTGTATATGATAAGTTTAACGTAGATCCAGATGATAATAGTTGTACATCTCAGCTAACAAACGGAAAAAGAATAGTTACTTTAATAACATGTACAAATGATAATAAGGAAAGAGTAATTGTTCAAGCAAGAGAAATTAAATAGTAACAAAAAAATAATCCTTTCATAATATATAAAAACAATGTATATGGGAGGATTATTTTTTATGGCAAAGATAATAGTATTCAATAATGATACAGATAGAATGGAAACATATTACAGAGGAGAAAATGAACCAATGCCATATAATACAAATGGAACGTTAAGAGTAAAAGAATTCAGAGGCTCAAGCAAGTCAAATACATTATGGACAACAAAAAGAACAATGCAAAGTTGGAATAGCCAAAGATATATTTTCGGAGGACCAATACCAGTAGGTTTTGCATTTAAAAGACCTTATGAGCGGAGGCCATGGAAATCAAAGTCATGACTGAATACATACAGTTGAACATATAAAAAATTATAATAGGAGATAAATAAAATTTGTGTTTTTAGAGGTAAGTTTATAAGTATTAGCAAGTGTAAATGCTAATTCTTATTTTTATATAAAAAGTTTCCAAGAAATGGGTGTAAACTGATTGACAAAAGAACAAAAGTTTGATAACATGTAACAAATAAATAGAGGTGAATTTTAAAATGAGCAATAAAGATTTATATATAAGAAGTAGTTCAGCAGAATTTCTAATATTTGAACAACAGAAAAGAGAACATGGAATTGAAGTGCGTTTTGAAGAGGGAGATTTATGGCTTACTCAAAAGGCATTAGGAGAATTATTTAATACTACAAGAAATAATATAACTATGCATCTTCAAGAGATATATAGTAGTAATGAACTTGATGAAAATTCAACTAGTAAGGATTTCTTACAAGTTCAAAAAGAGGGAAATAGAGAAGTAAAAAGAAAAGTAAAGTATTACAATTTAGATGCAGTAATATCTGTTGGATATAGAGTAAATACAGATAGAGCAATTCAATTTAGAAGATGGGCAACAAATGTATTAAAAGAGTTTTCAAAAAAAGGATATATTATAGATAAAAAAAGAATGGAGAATGGAACATTTTTTGATGAGGATTATTTTGAATCATTACTTGCAGAAATTAGAGAAATAAGATTGTCAGAAAGAAGATTTTACCAAAAAATAACAGATATATATGCAACATCTATCGATTATGATAGTAAATCTCCTACAACAATCAAATTT
>CAWVFT010000063.1:0-34828 GCA_963928635.1 Bacillota bacterium
TCGCCCCGTAGTTTCTCTAAAATCTGAAATCTCAGAAGAACAAGTACCAAAAATAGAAGACAAAGTAGAAGAAGAATGGAATTATAATGGAAGTTCAGGAAAGGAAGATTAAGAAGGGATTAAATAGGACAAAGTATGAATAAAAGGAAGTGCTATTGTAATATAAAAATGTAGGAAAAGATATATTAAAAAATTGTGCATATGTTAATTTTTTTAGAGTGTTTGATTGATTGTGAAGTTTAACAAATAAAGCAATAAAATAGATGTAGACACAAAATAAAGGTGTATACATTTATTTTTTTGTAAAATAAACTTAAATTTGAGAAAATTTGCTTGTAAAAACTTCCATATTGGTGTAAAATACACATATGTTGTAAATAATATTAGGAGGAAGAAATAAAAAGATGAGATTTGTGACAGATGAAGAATCAAAAAAGGAATATAAAAAATTTTTAGAAGGGCATGAAAGATGTAATTTTCAACAATCATTAGAATGGGCAGAAGTAAAAAAGCCATATTGGAAACCAGAAGTAATTTTAGCAGAAGATGAGCAAAAAAATATTATAGGTTCATTATGTGTATTAATCAGAAAAATACCTATATTTGGAAATATAATGTATTCATCAAGAGGACCAGTATGTGACATACATGATGAAGCAGTATTAAAACAATTAACAGATGGAGCAAAAGAACTTGCAAAAAAATATAAAGCAATAGTATTAAGAATAGAACCAGACATCGAAAGTGATGACAAAGAATTTAGAGAAATAGTAACAAAATTAGGATACAAAATAAAAGATGATGCAAAAGACTTCATGGACGAAATACAGCCAAGATATGTTTTTAGATTAGATATAAAAGGAAAAACAGAAGAAGAAGTAATGGCAGGATTTCATCAAAAGTGGAGATATAATATTAGGTTAGCTGGAAGAAAAGGAGTAACAGTAAAAGAAGGAACAAGAGAAGACTTAAAAGACTTTCATAAAATAATGGTAACAACAGGAGAAAGAGATGGATTTATAACAAGGCCATTAGAATATTTTGAAAAAATGTATGATAATTTAGCACCAGAACATATGAAATTATTAATGGCATATTATGAAGGACAACCTATATCAGGAGTAATACCAATATTCTATGGAAATAAAACATGGTATTTATACGGAGCAAGCAGTAATGAACATAGAAATCTAATGCCAAATTATTTGCTACAATGGGAAATGATTAAAATGGCAATAGCAAGACATGATGATATATACGATTTTCGTGGAGTGTCTGGAGTTGTAGATGAATCACATCCACAATACGGATTATATAGGTTTAAAAAAGGATTTGGAGGAAAATTCACAGAATTTTTAGGAGAAATTTACATTCCATACAAACCATTGAAATATAAATTATATAAATTTTCTGAAAAAACATTTAGAAAATTAAGACAATTTAAAAGAAATTTAAATAAAAATAATAAAAAGGAAAAAGATGAAAAAAATAATAATAAGTAAAAAAGATTTAATAGAAAATATAAATAAAATAAAAAAGCATGCAGAAAAAAGTGGAAAAGATGACGATGGAAATTACACAAAAATAATAGCAGTTGTAAAAGGAAACGGATATGGATTAGACATAGTACAGTATACCAATTTTTTAATAGATCAAGGAATTGACTTTTTTGCCGTATCTACAGTAGAAGAAGCTTTAAAAATAAGACAAGCAGGTATTAATCATAATTTATTAAACTTATCATCAACAAGTATAGAACAGGAAGTGGAAACTTTAGTAGAGAATAATATAATATTAACATTAGGTTCAGAAGAAGCGGTAAAAACAGCGGAAAAAGTAGCAGAAAAATTAAATAAGAAGATTAGGGCACATATAAAAATAGATACAGGATTTGGAAGATATGGTTTTGTATATAGTAATAGAGACAAAATGATAGAATGTCTAAAAAGTATGAAGAACATTAAAATAGAAGGAACTTTTACACATTTTTCTACTGCTTTTTATGATGATAAATACACAAAACTTCAATTTGAAAGATTTATTAACTGTATAGAAGTAATGAAAATGAATGAAATATCAACAGGAATGTTGCATGTATGTAATTCTTCTGCTTTTATTAAATTTCCTAATATGCATTTAAATGCAGTAAGAATCGGTTCGGCTTTTTTAGGAAGGTTGACAATACCAAATACATTAGGATTAAAGAAAATTGGTTATCTAAAATCAAATGTTGCAGAAATAAAAACACTTCCAAAAGATTTTTATGTAAGTTATGGAAATATATATAAAACTAAAAAAGAAACCAAAGTTGCAATTATTCCATGTGGATATATGGATGGAGTTAATATGCAAATGGGAGCAGATGCATTCAGATTCATAGATAAATTAAGATATACATTTAATAATTTTAAAGCATTATTTAAAAATAAATATCTCACAGTTAAAATAAAAGACAAAAATCACAAAATTCTAGGAAGAATTGGAACATACCATGTTATAGCAGATGTTACAGGAACAGAAGTAAAAATTGGAGACGAAGCAATTTTCGATTTGTATTCAGGTTATGTGGATAGTAGTATAAGAAGGGAGTATCTATAATGGAAAAACAAGAAAATATAGATATTAAGAAAAAAGGATTTTTTAAAAAAATTTGGTATTCAGTAGCTAAACCAGAAAGATATCCAGAATTAGCAGTAGAAGGTGTACCAAGAGCATTTATATATTTGATAATATTAGTTGCAGTACTTGTAATTGTTTCTTGTGCAGGTTCTTTATATCAATTAAATATAGTAGTAAAAAATGGGGTAGATTATATTAATAGCAGTTTTCCAGAGTTTTCATATAAAGAAGGAATATTAGAAGTGCAGAGTGAAGAAATACTTAAATATGAAAATGAGAATTTTGGAAAAATTATTGTAGATACAAAAACAGAAGATGAACAACAAATAAATAATTATAAAAATGAAGTTTCAGACTATGGAGAAGGAGTTATTATTCTAAAAAACGAAGTAACTCTAAAAAGTCAAGCAGTTACTGGAACAGTAACATACAATTATTCTGATTTATTAGGGAAAATGGGAATAACAGAATTTAATAAGCAAGATATTGTTAATTTTGTAAATAGTTCTCAAATTATAAATTTATATTTAAGTGTATTTATAATGATGTTTGTATATATATTTGTAATATATTTCTTAAATATATTAACTTATGTTATATTTGTAAGTATATTTGGATGTTTAGCAAATATAATAACAAAATTAAGAATGAGGTATGCTGCAATATTTAATATGTCAGTATATGCAGTAACATTATCAACAATATTATATATAGCATATATTGCAGTTAATATATTCATCAATTTTGAAATAAAATACTTTGAGCCAATGTATATAACAGTAGCAACAATATATTTATTAGCATCAATATTTATGGTAAAAGCAGATTTAATAAAAAGACAAAGTGAAGTTATAAAAATAGAAAAAGTGCAAAAAATAGTAAAAGAAGAATTAAAACGAAAAGAAGAAGAGAACAAAGAAAAACCAGTAGAAAAACCAGAAGACAAGAAGGAAGAAAAGAAGGATAAAGAAGAAAAGAAAAAAGATAAAAATTTAGGAAAAGAGCCAGAAGGCGAAAAAGCTTAAACAAAAGGAGGAATAAAATACAAAAATGAGTAACAAAAATAACCAAAAGAACAAAAAAGAGCAAAAAAGCAAAATGCTTATTGGAATAATAATACTATTGGTAATATTATTAGTAGCAGGAATTGTTGCAATTGTTATTATGGAAAATAGTGACCAAAAAGATGAAAAAACTTTATCATATACAGAATTAGTAGAAGAAATAAACAATAAAAATGTAGAAAAAATAGATATGACAGTAGGTAGCACAACAGCTAAAATAAAATTAAAAGACGAAGAAGAAGAAAAAACAGCATTAATACCAAATACAGAAGTATTTGTAGAATTTGTACAGCAACAAAAATTATCAGGACAAAATGACATTGAATTAAACCAAAAGCAGAGAAGTGTTTTACTTCAAATACCATCTACATTACTAAGCTTATTACCAACATTAATAATGGTAGCATTATTTATAATGATATTTAAATTGCAAGGATTAGGAGAAAAAGGAAAAGTATATGACGAAACAGAAACAAATACAAAAGTAACATTTAAAGATGTAGCGGGATTAGATGAAGAAAAAGCTGAATTAGTAGAAATAGTAGATTTCCTAAAAAAACCAGAAAAATATGTAAAAATGGGAGCAAAAATACCAAGAGGAGTGCTTTTATATGGAAAACCAGGAACAGGAAAGACATTAATTGCAAAAGCAATAGCAGGAGAAGCAAATGTACCATTTATATCAATGAGTGGTTCAGAATTTATAGAAATGTTTGCTGGATTAGGAGCATCAAGAGTTAGAAAACTATTTGAAAAAGCAAGGAGATTAGCACCATGCATAGTATTTATAGATGAAATAGATGCAATAGGTTCAAGAAGAACATCAAATAGTGGAGCAGAAACGGAAAATAACCAAACACTAAATCAATTATTAGTTGAAATGGACGGATTCAGTTCAGAAGAAACAGTAATAGTATTAGCAGCAACAAACAGACCAGAAATGCTAGACAAAGCATTATTAAGACCAGGAAGATTTGATAGACAAATAACAATACCTACACCAGACTTAAGAGGAAGATTAGAAATATTAAAAATACATGCAAAAGATAAAAGATTATCTGATAATGTAAACTTAGAAAGCATTGCAGAAGATACTGCAGGATATACAGGTGCAGAACTTGCAAATATATTAAACGAATCAGCAATAATAGCAACAAAAAATGGACATACTGAAATAGAAAACGAAGATGTAGAAGAAGCAGTTAAAAAAGTAACAGTAGGATTAGAAAAGAAAGAAAGAGTAGTATCAGAAAAAGATAAAAAGTTAACAGCATATCATGAAGCAGGACATGCAGTAGTAAGTAGATATCTACCAACACAAGCAAATGTAAAAGAAGTATCAATAATACCAAGAGGTGTAGCAGGTGGATATACAATGTATAAATCAGACGAAGATAAATACTATATTTCAAAAATAGAAATGAAAGAAAAATTAGTAGCATTACTTGGTGGAAGAGCAGCAGAAAAATTAGTATTAGACGATATATCAACAGGAGCAAGTAATGATATTGAAGTTGCAACAAATATAGCAAGAGATATGGTAACAAAATATGGTATGAGTGATAAATTAGGACCAATAGACTTCCAAGGAAAAGAACCATATGAAATCCAAATGTTTGGAGAAGATATAGGAGATAAAATAGGACTAGAAGTAAAAGCATTAATAGATGAAGCATATAATAAAGCACAACAATTGTTAATTGAGCATAGAGATAAATTAGACACAATAGCAGGAATACTATTAAAACAGGAAAAAATAAACGAAAAAGAATTTACTCAAGTGTTTGAAGAGTCTCTTTAAATAAAAGAAAAAAGAAAAGAGGAAAAAGTTTGGAGAAAAATTATTCGAAAGAAGTTGAGGAATATTATGGTCAAGCATTAGATGTTATATCTGACTTTCAAAATAGTAAGATGCTAATTTCAAAAGTTGAAGACAAGAGAAATTTAGAGGATAAAATATTTTTATATTTTGCAGAAGATATTAGGTTAAGACTGCCAAAAGAAATTAACAGAGAAATAAGTAACAGCGGGAGAAATGAATTAGCAATTGACTTGTTAGCATATATGGTAAAGAAATATAAGAGAGGATATACTAAAAAAACAATTACAGAAATAAATGAAAGTTACTTAGAAACAATAGATGATATATTTATGCCATCTATTAGAAATAATCAAAATGAAATTTTAAAATTAATGAAATCTCAAGGGTGTTCATTTGACGAAGCTGTATTACAATTTTATGATGAAAAAACTAGACAATATTTTTGCAATAATATGGATAAAAACAAACAGATAAATAGTATAAATCAAACCGAAGAGAGATAATCTATGTGAAAATATTTTAAAAGAGGGAATTTATAATGATGGAAAAGATAGAAAAAAAAGAAGAGTTAGAAAAAATTGCAAAAGATATAAGATTAGGAATAATCGAAGCTGTATATAGTGCAAAATCAGGACATCCAGGAGGTTCACTATCAATTGCAGATATAATGACAGTATTATATTTTAATGAAATGAACATAGATAATGAAAATCCTAACTGGGAAGACAGAGATAGATTAGTATTATCAAAAGGACACTGTACTCCTGCATTATATTCAGCACTTGCAAATAGAGGATTTTTTCCAATAGAAGATTTGAAAACTTTTAGAAATATAAATAGTAATTTACAAGGTCATCCAGATATGAAGCACATATCAGGAGTTGATATGACAACAGGTTCATTAGGGCAAGGATTATCTTCTGCAAATGGAATGGCAATATCAGCAAAATTAGATAATAAAAATTATAGAGTTTATTGCATTTTAGGAGATGGAGAATTAGAAGAAGGGCAAGTTTGGGAAGCAGCTATGACTTCTAGTAAATATAAATTAGATAATTTATGTGTTATAATTGATAACAACGATTTGCAATTGAGTGGTACAGTAGAAGAAATAATGAACTTGAAGCAAATTGACGAAAAATTTAAGAGTTTTGGATTTCAAATTATTAAAATAGATGGACATGATATTGAAGAAATAAAAAAAGCATTTGAAGTGGCAAGGAATATAAAAGGAAAACCAACTTGTATAATAGCAAAAACTGTGAAAGGCAAAGGAGTTTCATTTATGGAAAATCAAGTTGGATGGCATGGAAAAGCTCCAAATGAAGAGCAATATGAAGAAGCAAAAAAAGAGATTCTTAAAATTTAAGAACCCACATATTAAATTAATTTTAGCATATTAAAAAAAATAAATCAAATTAAAAAAACTTTAAATAAGTAAGAATAATATATGAAAAAGAAAGAAAATACAATAAAAATGCTAATTAAATAAAAATATTTAGCTTAAGAAAATTTGTAAATAATATAACTATATGCTAAAATATAAATAACTTAAAAGTTAATAATTGAATATTTTAAAGATTTCCCTGCGTAGTACGTGTAGACAGAATTTTTAGAACCAACAAATTTTGAAGAGGGGCCGATCTCGAAAATATGGCGTGCATGCTCACCATTTGTATTGTGAGAAGCCCATGAATATTTTGGTAGGCACCCACCTGTTTGAAGGAACAGGTCCTTAAAAATTCAACTAATCTTACGGCTAAGGCGGGGCTTTTTAAGTTCTAGAAAATGCTATTTCTAGAACTTAAAAAATAGATGCACAGAAAAATTGCTTTGCAATTTTTCGTGTCGACAAATCTTATATGCTTCTTTCTAGACCTTGATTTAATGTAACAAATATTAAAAGTAGGAGAAAAGGTCTAGCGAAGCTAGATTTGTCCTAGTTGGTAACATAAATTCAAAAAAACTCTGGACTTTTCTTACTTTATTATGTATAATAGAGAAAAAATAAAGATGGAGGTTTTTTTAATGTATGAAAGGAGTGCTATTGTTCTAGAGAGATATTTTGACAATTTATTCGGATTCAATAAACAATATAATCTAAAAGAGAACTATAAAAATTATATAGAATTTTTAGAAGAAATTGCAAAATATGACGAAGCTACAAAGAGCGAAGAAGAAATAATACGTGAATTTGATGAAGTAGCAAATGAAATACAAATGATACAAAAAAAACAAGAGAAATTAAGTGAATCAAATATACAATTAGAAAACGAAAGAATAAAGCTATTTAATGATCTTGATGAAGACCCATCTTTAATAGAAAAGAAATTAGAAAATATAGAAGAAAAAATAAATGTAAACAATGAAGATTTGGAAGAAATAAGAGTAAATTTTATAAAATATTTAAAAGGATTTTCAGAAAGACAAAAAGAAAGAAACAAATATACAAAAGCAAGAAGAATTGCTGAATCTACACATATAAATTTTGTTAAAAACATATCAGAATATATACAAAAAATTGACTTAAAAGATATAAAAAGAATAAATGACTTTGAAAATTCAGATAATAGTTCAGACATTGAAAATCTAACTGAGATTATGAACGAAAACGGTAAAAATGAAAGAGTAAAATTTGATGCAGAAGTATTAAATAAAGCAATATTACAAAGACTTAAGATAGCAAAAGAAGAAGCCCAATGTTATATATTAATATATGATAGGACAAGAAAATTATTAAAAGAATTGGAAACAGAAAATTTTAAATTTAGTAAATACCAAAAAATCGTAAGAGATGTAAAAGCAAAGCTAAGTTTTATTAATGCTGAGAAAGATTATATAGTAGGCTTTTTAGATAATGAGAGAATGACCGCAATGAACGGACCAAAAGTACATCAAGATATGATGCAAGAGGCATGTACAAATTTTGATTTAGATATGGCACAGATAAAAAATTTATATGAGATATTATTAAAAGAAATTTCGGGTAAAGCTACAAAGAAAATTTATAAAGAATTATATGATAACACTTACTTAAAAGGAATAGAAGAAAGAGAAAAGAATTTTGAAAAAGAAGTAAGTAATATTAATATAGCAGGGACTTTTTTAAATTCTAATTATTGGAGATTAGAAGGAATAAAAAATATTTATGATGTTTTCGAAGAACAAATAACACAAAATTTTGAAAAAGATTTATCTGAGTTTAAAGAAAAAGAGGAAATTAAAGAAGAAAAAGAAATAGAATTAGATGATGATCAAGACATATTTGCAACTAATGAAGAAGAAATACAAGAAGATGAGTACGAAAAGGAGTTAGAAAATTATGAAACAGAAGACGAATACAGCAAAGATTATGACAATTATAAAGATGAGTATGATGACGAAGATGAATATGATGATAGTAACGAACTAGAAGATGAAGAAGATTTTGAAGACGAATATGAAGATGATTACTATGATGATTATGACGAAGAAGATAACATAAATGAAGATTATGATGAATATGATGACGAAGATGAAGAGTATGAAGAATACGACGATGAAGATGAAATTTATGACGAGTATGACGACGAAGAAGATGATGATGACTATCAAGAAGATTATGAATATCAAGAAGATGACGGATTTGACGAAGATGTTTCTGATGAAGAAAATTATAATCAAAAAAATGATAGAAAAACAAATTATAAAAGATTTGGAAATATGACTGTCAATAAAAGAAATCGTAAAGATGATATATATGACAATAAAAAAATAAATAAGAAACAGCATCATAAAACAAATCAAAGTCAAAGAAATCTAGATAGTAAAAGAGATATCTATAAAAATAATAAAACAGGACTATTTAGGAATTTTCTAGACAAGATGAAAAATTAACCAAGAAGAACAAAATTGATATCTTATAATGAAAAAAGTGGTTTGCTATTATTGAAAATAATTGCAAACCACTTTAATAATAAAAGAAAACATGATAATATTGTAACAAAGGTGATTATATATGAAAATAAAAGATGCAATTGAAAAAGGAATGATAGAACTTAAAGTAGGAAATATCGAGACTCCAAAATTAAAAGCTAGACTTCTTATGCAATTTTTATTAAAAAAAGATAGACAATACATAATAGTTAATGATAGGAACAATTTAACTCAAAGCCAAGAAATAAAATATTTTGATTTAATAAAAAAATTAAAAGAAGGAATACCAATAGAATATATAACACATCAAAGAGAGTTCATGAAATTAAATTTTTTTGTAGATGAAAATGTTTTAATACCGAGACCAGATACAGAAATATTAGTAGAGGAAATTATAAAAATATCTAAAAAAACAAAACCAAAAAAAATTCTAGACTTATGCACAGGAAGTGGAGTAATAGGGATATCTTTAGCAAAATATATAGATAATTGTGAAGTAACAGTAACAGATATAAGTCCAAAAGCAATTTCAGTAGCAAAAAAGAATGCAATAATTAATAAAGTAGAAGATAAAATAATATTTATAGAATCAGATTTATTTACAAATATACCAAATGATAAATATGATATAATAGTATCTAATCCACCATATATAAAAAGAGATATAATAAAAAATCTAGAACAACAAGTAAGAAAAGAGCCAAATTTGGCACTAGACGGAGGAATAGACGGATTAGATTTTTATAGAAAAATAATACCACAAGCTTATGAATATTTAAAATATAATGGATATTTGTGTTTAGAAATAGGTTTTGACCAAAGAGAAGATATATTAAATTTGGTTAAAGAAAGCCAAAAATATTCTGAAGTATATAGCCTAAAAGACTTATATGATAATGATAGAGTAGTAATAGCAAAAATATAAAGAGATAAATAAGAAAGAAAGGAGTATATGATATTTAACTAATATATCATAAAAAGAAAGAATGTCATTTTCGTCTGATATAAAAGAAGAATTAAGTAAAATAAATAATTTAGCAAATAAGGAGCAGGTAAAATACGAATTAATAGGATATTTATTATCTAACAATATAAGTATAGAAAACAAAAAGGTTCGTTATGCTACTGAAAGTGAGTATAACATAAATAGATATACAAAATTATTAGCAAACATGAAAATAGAATATAAAATAAAAATAGAAGGAAATATATTTATAGTAACTGTAAAATGTAAAGATATATATTTTATGAATTTAGAAGAAAATAATTTATTAATAGAACAAGTTGAAAAAATTAACGAGGAAGCAGAAGAAAATAAAAAAGCATTAATAAGAGGATTTTTTCTAGGTTCAGGCTCAATAAATAATCCTGAAAATAACTATCATTTAGAAATTTCATTCTTAAATGAAGATATATTAGGATTTGCAATAAATTTACTAAAAAATTTAGATATAAATGTAAAAAAATTAGAAATAAAAAATAGATATTCTATATATTTAAAAGATGGAGAAGAAATATCAAAATTTTTAGCATTAATCGGTGCAAATAAAGCAGTATTAAGATTCGAAGATATCAGAGTACAAAGAGAGATGAGGGGAAAAGTAAATAGATTAGTAAACTGCGAAACCGCAAATTTAAATAAAACAATAAATGCATCAATAAAACAGATAGAAGCAATAAACAAATTAAAAAGAACAAAAAAATTTAATAAATTAAATGAAAGCCTAAGAGAAATTGCAGAGTTAAGATTAAAATATCCAGATATGTCTTTAGTAGAATTGGGAAGCAAATTAAAAGAACCTTTAGGAAAATCCGGAGTAAACTATAGATTAAATAAAATAATTGAAATAGCTGAAGATTGCCAATAGGGACGGGGCATTTTGGCAACAATCTAGAAATTTATTTAATAAAGTAAAAGTTCTGTTTAAAAAGATGAACAAACGCCTTGTTATTCTGGCAATAGAAAGGAATTGTAATAAATGAAAGAATTAGGAGTATATATACATATTCCATTTTGTGCAAAAAAGTGTTATTATTGTGATTTTGTTTCATATCCAGATAAATTAGATTATCAAAAAGAATATATAGAAAAATTAAAGCAAGAAATTACAGAAGAACAAGAAATATTTAAAAACGCTGATATTACAACTATATATATAGGAGGTGGAACACCATCTATTATTGATAGCAAATATATAGTAGAAATATTAGAATATTTATATAAGTTTATAGGAAAAAAAGAAAGAGAAATAACAATAGAAATAAACCCAGGTACAATAAATAAAACAAAATTACAAGATTATAAAAAAGTAGGAATAAATAGAATTAGTATAGGTTTGCAAAGTTCAAATAATAAAATATTAAAAACAATTGGGCGAATACATAATTTTGAAGATTTTATAAAAGCATATAATTTAGTTGTAGAAGAAGGGTTTAAAAATATAAATGTAGACCTAATGCTAGGACTACCTCTTCAGACAATAGAAGATTTAAAGAAAAGTATAAATGAAGTATTAAATTTAAAATTAAAGCCAAAACATATTTCAATTTATTCATTAATACTAGAAGAAAATACCTCATTAGATAAGATGGTTGATGAAGGTAAAATTACTTTACCAGATGATGAATATGAAAGAAAAGAATATGCATATATAAAAAATACTTTAGAATTAAATGGATATAGACATTATGAAATATCAAATTTTGCACAAGAAGGTTATGAATCAAAACATAATGTTAATTGTTGGAAACAAAAAGAGTATATAGGTTTTGGTGTATCTGCACATTCATATATAGATGGAATTAGGTTTTCAAATACTGTTAATTTACCAAAATATTTAAAGAATGAAAAATTTGAAATACCTACCAAAGATAAAATAATTAAAGAATTTTCTAATGAGATAGAAGAAAAGAAAAATATATCAGACAAAGATTTAAATTTAAAAAAAGGAATAAAAATAATACATGAGTTACAAAATCAAGAAGATATGCAAAGTGAATATATGATATTAGGATTAAGAATGTTAGAAGGAGTAAAAATATCAGACTTTAAGCAAAAGTTCGTAGAAAATCCAATATATTTGTTTAGAAAAGAATTAGAAAAACTAGTTGATGAAGAATTGATAGAAATAGATTTAGATAATATTAAATTGACAAGAAAAGGAATAGATTTAGCAAATATAGTCTGGGAAGAATTTATCTAGAAATAGGGATCTAGGGACGTATCTCAAAATCCCTATTCCAAAAGTGTATTTCTGTGAAAATATATATTAAAATATATATTTTCACATACAATTTTTTAGAAAAATAGGGATTTTGAGATACGTCCCCTAATCCCTAAATTTAAGCAAATTGCCAAAAAGCCCCGTCCCCTTTGGCAGAAAGGATATTTATGAAAAAGAAAAGAAATAATTTGGAATGGAGAAGGCTGGATAATTCTGCTAAAATTTTTCCAATTTCAGCAGGGAAAAAATATAGTACAGTTTTTAGATTATCTGCTATTTTAAAAGAAGAAATAGATGAAAAGATTTTAAAAGAAGCGGTAAATAAAGCTTTAGAAAAGTATAAATCTTTTAAGGTTAGAATGAAACAAGGTTTTTTTTGGAATTATTTAGAATATAATTCAAAAGACCCAGTTGTAGAAAAAGAAAGAGATTATCCATGTAAATATATAGATCCAAAAACGAGTAATAATTATTTGTTTAAAGTTACCTATTTTGAGAAAAAAATAAATATAGATATATTTCATTCATTAACAGATGGAAATAGTGGTTCAACTTTTTTTAAGGAAATAGTTTATAATTATATAGAACTCGCACATTCTAAAGAGTTTGCCCAAGAATTAAGAACAAACCGAAAAGTAAATGTTTCAATTGAAGATAGTTATATTAAAAATTATGATAAAAAATTGAAAAATAATTCTTCAACAAAAAAAGCATATGAATTACGAGGAAGAAAGATAAAATTTGGAAGAATTTCAGCAATACATGAGTTTATAAATTTAGAGCAGTTAAAACAATTATGCAAAGAAAAAAATGTTACTATAACACAATATCTAACAGCTGTTTTGATATATTCAATTTATATGGAAAATTATAAGAAAAATAAAGGAAAAAAACCAATAAAAATATGTATTCCAATTAATTTAAAAAAGTACTTTCCTTCTAATACAATGTCTAATTTCTTTTCATATATGACTTTAGTAATTGAAAAAGAAAAGTTAGAAAAAGAAAATTTTGACGAAATATTAGAATTTGTGAAAGAAGAGTTTACAAAAAGATTAACACAAGAAGAAATTCAAAAAACTATGTCAGCAAATGTAAAGCTTGGTATAAATCCATTTATAAAACTAATACCTTTGTTCCTAAAAAAGCCAATAGTAAGATTAAGCTATTTAGAAATTAGAAAATATACAACTACAACTTTTTCTAATATAGGAAGAATGGGTATTATAGGGAAGTATAAAGATTATATTGATGGATTTTTAATGTTAATTGCTCCTGAACCAGTCGAAAAAATAAAGTGTTCAGCATGTTCGTTTGAAAACGAAATAGTTTTTACATTTACATCTATATTAGATAATAGTGATATAGAAAAAAGATTTTATGAATTCTTTAAAGAAAAAGGAATTCAAATAAAGATAGAAAGTAATGGTGTTTTAGATGTTATATCCACAAAAACTAAGTAGTAAAAAAACAAATATATTATTAAAAATAATGCTAGCAGTTTCTTTAGTAATTGCAGGCATATTGGTGCTTATAAATAAGTTAACAACACCAGATGTGCACTGGGCAGCAATGACAAATGCTGGCATTATTTATATATGGATAACAGTTATATATTCATTAAATAAAAATGTTAATATTGCTGCACATGTAATGATACAAACAATTGCAATTTCAATACTTACAGTATTTATAGATTATAGAATAGGTTTTTCAGGTTGGTCATTAGAATTATCAATACCAATTATATTAATAATTGCAAATATAACAATGTTTATACTTACTATTGTAAGTCATAGAAAATATATAAGATATGCGATTTATCAACTTATTATATGTATTTTTAGTTTATTACCACCATATTTTATATTTAAGCATATAGTGTCTAACCCAGTATTGTGCTATGTGGCAATTGGAATTTCTATTTTAAATTTTTTGATAACAATTATTTTATGTGCAAGAGATGTAAAAGAAGCAATTGTTAGAAAATTTCATGTTTAATTTACTTGACATTAAAAAAATAAAGTAGTAAAATACTTAGGCAACTAATTAATATGAGGTGTGAAAAATGGAAAATGAAGAGATAGGAAAATATGTACATATGCTCTCAAGACAGCTAAAAATGAAGTTAGATAGTGTTATAGCAAAATATGGAATTACAGGAACACAAGCTGGAATAATAATGTTTATATATCATAAATCCAAAAATAGAGATATTTTTGCAAAAGATATTGAAGAAGAATTCGAAATAAAAGGAGCATCAGTTGCTGGAATATTACAATTAATGGAGAAAAAAGAATTAGTAACAAGATTACCAGTTGACAATGATGCAAGATTTAAAAAATTAGTATTAACAGAAAAAGCAATAAGTTTAAAAAATGCTATGGAACATGATTTTAATGAAGTAGAAGAAAACATGAAAAATGGAATTTCAAAAGATGAAATTAACATTTTTTTATTATTAATTAAAAAAATGCTAAATAATTTATATGTTAGAAAATGATAAAAAATATAGAAAGGAAAGTGATAAAAGTGGTAAAAAAACTAGCAGGTTTTATAAAAGAGTACAAAAAGGATACCATTTTAACACCAATATTTGTAATATTAGAAGTAGTAATGGAAGTAATAATACCATTATTAATGGCTAAAATTATAGATGTAGGAATACAAAATGGAGATGTACGTTACATATTAGAAATGGGAGCTTTATTAATTGTTTCAGCAATACTATCTTTAACATTTGGAATGTTATCAGGAAGGTTTGCAGCAAAAGCATCATCAGGATATGCAAAAAATTTAAGAAAAGCAATGTTCCACAAAATCCAAGACTATTCATTTGAAAATATAGATAAATTTTCAACATCAAGTTTAGTAACTCGTATGACAACAGATGTTACAAATGTACAAATGGCATTTCAAATGATAATAAGAATATTGGTTAGAGGACCAATAATGATGATATTTGCATTGATTATGGTTATGACAATAAACTTTAAACTATCTGCAATATTCTTAGTTGCAATACCAGTTTTAGGCGGAATCTTATTCTTCATAGCAATAAAAGCACACCCAAATTTTGAAAGAGTATTTAAAAAATATGATAAATTAAATAGAGTTGTACAAGAAAATGTATCAGCAATAAGAGTAGTAAAAGCATATGTTAGAGAATCTTTTGAAGAGAAAAAATTTAAAGAAGTAAATGATGAAGTATACAGAGACTTTAAAAAAGCAGAAAAAATAGTAGCATTTAACGGACCAGTTATGCAATTTACAATATATTCATGTATATTATTAATCTCTTGGATAGGCACGCAATTAATTGTTGGTGGAGAAATGCAAACAGGGCAATTATCAAGTATTATTACATATGCTTGGCAAATATTAGCAAGTTTAATGATGTTGTCATTTGTATTTGTTATGATAATTATGGCACAGTCATCAGCAGAAAGAATTATAGAAGTAATAGATGAAGAACCAACAATAAAAGATAAAGAAAACCCAATAAAAGAAGTAAAAGATGGTTCTATTGTATTTGAAAATGTAAGTTTTAGATATAGTGACGAAAAAAATCAAGAAAAATATGCACTAGAAAATATTAACTTAGAAATTAAAGAAGGAGAAACAATAGGAATTATCGGAGGTACAGGAAGTTCAAAATCTACTCTTGTTCAATTAATTCCAAGGTTATATGATGTAACAAAAGGAAGCATAAAAGTTGGAGGAATAGATGTAAGAGACTATGAAATACATGCATTAAGAGATGCGGTAGCAATGGTATTACAAAAAAATGTATTATTTTCTGGAACTATTGCCGAAAACTTAAGATGGGGAAAGAAGAATGCAGATGAAGAAGAATTAGAAGATGCATGCAAATTAGCACAAGCAGATGGATTTATAAAAGAATTTCCAAGCAAATATGAAACAGTATTAGACCAAGGTGGTACAAATGTATCTGGAGGTCAAAAGCAAAGAATATGTATTGCAAGAGCAATTTTGAAAAAACCAAAAATATTAATATTAGATGATTCAACAAGTGCAGTAGATACTAAGACTGATAGCTTAATTAGAAAAGCTTTTAAAGAAGAAATACCAAATACAACAAAAATAATAATCGCACAAAGAGTATCTTCAGTAGAAGATGCAGACAAAATCATAGTATTAAATGATGGAAAAATAGATGGAATAGGAACATCTGAAGAATTACTAAAAACAAATGAAATTTATAGGGAAGTATATGAAACTCAAATGAAAGGAGGAGACGAAGATGCAGAAAACTAAAGGAAAGAAAAGACATACAATAAAAAGATTATTAAAATATGTAACAGAAAGTTATAAACTACAATTAGCAGTTGTTTTAATAAGTATTATAATCAGTGCTTTAGTTGGCGTTATTGGTACACAATTTATAAAATATTTAATAGACGATTTTATAACTCCTCTTTTGGGAAGTAATGCACCTGATTATACAGGATTATTAAGAATTATAATGATGATGGGATTAATTTATTTAGTAGGTGTTATATGTACATATGTATATAATAGGTTAATGATAAATATATCACAAGGAGTGTTGAACAAAATACGTAAGCAAATGTTTAACCACATGCAAAAATTACCTATTAGATATTTTGATAGCAGAACACACGGTGAAATAATGAGTACATATACAAATGATGTAGACACATTAAGACAGATGTTAAGCCAAAGTATTCCCCAAGTATTTTCATCTGTAATTACAATGATAGCAGTATTAGGAGCTATGTTCGCAACAAATATATATTTAACATTAGTAGTACTTGCAATGGTTGTTCTAATGGTTTTTGTTTCTAGATATTTAGGTGGAAACAGCTCAAGATATTTTGTAAAACAACAAGAAGACATAGGAAGAGTTAATGGATATATCGAAGAAATGATGGAAGGACAAAAAGTTGTAAAAGTATTTAATTATGAAGAAGAATCAAAAAAGAAATTTGATGATATAAATGAAGATTTATGTGATAGTATGACAAAAGCAAATATGTATGCAAATATATTAATGCCATGCATTATGAATATAGGAAATTTAGGATATGTATTAGTAGCGGTAATTGGTGGTATACTATCAGTAAATGGAATATTAACAATAGGAAGTATAGCAGCATTCTTGCAATATGTAAAAGCATTTACAAATCCTCTTGGTCAAGTATCACAACAAATGAACTTTATAATAATGGCATTAGCAGGAGCAGAAAGAATCTTTGATTTAATAGACCAAGACGAAGAAATTGACGAGGGTTATGTTACATTAGTAAATGCCAAAATTGAAAATGGAAAAATAGTAGAAACTGAACAAAGAACAGGAATATGGGCATGGAAACATCCTCATAAAGATGGAAGAATCACATATACAAGGCTTCGTGGTCAAGTTGAATTTGAAAATGTTCAGTTTGGATATCAAGAAAATAAAAGAATACTACATGACATAACACTTACTGCAAAAGAAGGTCAAAAAGTATCTTTTGTTGGAGCAACAGGAGCTGGAAAAACAACAATAACAAATCTAATAAACAGATTTTATGATATTCAAGAAGGAAAAATTAGATATGATAGAATAAATATTCAAAAAATTAAAAAAGATGACCTAAGAAGATCTTTAGGAATGGTATTACAAGACACTAGCTTATTTACAGGTACAATTAAAGATAATATAAGATATGGTAAACTTGATGCAACTGATGAAGAAGTAATCGAAGCAGCAAAATTATCAAATGCAGATAAATTCATAAACCACCTACCACAAGGATATGATACAATGATTACAGGAAATGGTGAAGGTTTATCACAAGGACAAAGGCAATTGCTTTCAATTGCAAGAGCAGCGTTAAATAACCCACCTGTATTAATACTAGATGAAGCAACTTCAAGCATTGATACTAGAACAGAAAAAATTGTTCAAGATGGTATGGATAAATTAATGAAGGGAAGAACTGTATTTGTAATTGCACACAGGCTTTCTACTATTAGAAATTCAGACTTGATTATGGTTTTAGACCATGGTAGAATTATTGAAAGAGGAAATCATGAGGAATTAATTAAACAAAAAGGAACATATTATGGATTGTACACAGGTGCAATTGAAATCGATTAGAAAGGAATGAATAAAATGAATGATATGACAGTATCAAAAGATATTAAGTACATCGGAGCAAGTGATAATGATTTAAAAATATTTGAAAGTCAATATGTTTTAGAAAATGGAATGAGCTATAATTCATATCTAATAAAAGATGAAAAAAATGTAATAATGGATACAGTAGATGAAAGAGTAACAGATAAATGGTTAGAAAAACTAGAAAAAGCATTAGAAGGGGAAAAACCAGATTATTTAGTAATATCACATATGGAGCCAGATCATTCATATAATATAGGATTAATTGCAGAAAAATATCCTGAAATGAAAATAGTAGGAAATCAATTAACATTTAATATGTTATCAAACTTTTTCCATATGGACCTTTCAAACAGAAAATTTGTAGTAATGGAAGGTGATGTATTAGATATAGGAAAACATAAACTACAATTTTTTATGGCACCAATGGTACATTGGCCAGAGGTAATGGTAACATATGAACAAACAGAAAAAATATTATTTTCAGCAGACGGATTTGGAAAATTTGGTTCAGTAGAAAAAGAAGAAGAATGGGATTGTGAAGCTAGAAGATATTATTTCGGAATAGTTGGAAAATATGGAATGCAAGTACAAGCTTTATTAAAAAAAGCAGCTAAATTAGATATTCAAATGATATGTCCACTACATGGACCAATATTAAAAGAAAACTTAGAGTATTACATTGGAAAATATGATACATGGAGTAAATATGAACCAGAGGATAAAGGAGTATTTATTGCTTGTAGTTCAATATATGGAAATACATTAAATGTAGCAAAAGAAATGAAAAAAATGTTGGAAGAAAAAGGCATAGAAAGAGTAGTATTAACAGACTTAACAACAGAAGACTGGGCAGAAGCGGTAGAAGATGCTTTTAGATATTCACATATGATTATAGCATCATCTACTTATAATATGGGCTTATTCCCTCCAATGAAACAATTTTTAGATAGATTACAAGAAAGAAATTATCAAAATAGAACTGTCGGAATTATAGAAAATGGTTCATGGGCACCATCTGCAGGAAAATGTATGAAAGAAATATTGCAAAATATGAAAAATATAAATATTATAGAACCTACAATAACAATAAAATCAAGAATGAATGAAGAAAACAAAAAACAAATGGAAGAAATGACTGAAAAAATGAAATAAAAAACGACACCTAGACTAGAGGTTGGTGGTATTATGAAAAAAGAAACAGGATTAATATTAGTAAAAGATACAAAATTTGACAAAATAAGAAGAAAATTGATGTTATTTATTTATGGAAAAGATTATAAAATTATGGAAAGGTATAGCCAATTAATGAAAGTTAATAGACCCACAAATGTCGTAATACCAAAACCAACGAAATTAAAATTATATACTAATACAGAAACTGAATAACGATAAAAAAGTTACAATATAATAAAGAAATATCGAAAAGTATATGATAAAGTTAAATTTTATGTTATAATAATAACATCTAATATTAATGAATAAGTTTAGAAAGGAAGTGTACTAGTTATGAGAAAAATACCTAATAATATTAACAATATTATTAATGAATTCATAGAGAAAGCTAACAAAATATTAGGGAAAAGAGTTAAAAAAATTATACTTTATGGTTCATATGCAAGGGGAGATTTTAGAAAGAATTCAGATATTGATATAATGCTTCTAACAGATCTGTCAGATGATGAATTAGTTGAATACTCTAAGAAGATATGGGACTGTGCATATGATATAGAGTGGAATAATAATTTTGATATAACATTATCTCCATTGATTAAAAATATAGATAGATTTAATTATTGGCTAGAGGCACTTCCATTTTATATGAATGTACAAAATGAAGGAGTGGTGTTAAGTGAGTCTTAAAATTTCTAAAGAATTAGCTAAACATAGGATAGAACAGGCTAAAGATGATTATAAAGCAAGTTTAATTCTATATGAAGCCAAATTGTATAAATCAGCAAATAATAGAGCATATTATTCAATATTTCATAGCATAAAAGCGGTACTTTCTTTAGAACCTATAGATTTTAAAAGACATAAAGATGTAATAGCTTATTTTAATAAAAATTATATTAATAAAGAAATATTTCCAAGAAATGTAGGTAGAAAGATTTCCGAAGCTAGTAAAGTAAGAGAAGATAGTGATTATGATGATGAGTTTATTGTAAAAGCAGAAGTGACTTTAGAACAAATTGAAACAGCAAAAGAGTTAATAAAACTTGTTGAAGATTATATAGAAAATTATGGAAAATAAAATATTAAAAGCCGTGGAAAATTCCTCGGCTTTTGATGAAATATATACCGAAAGAAGGGAGAATATAAAAAGTGAAAAACATAAAAGATTACAGCTTAGAAGAACTAAAAGAAGAATTAAAAGAAATAGGAGAAAAGCCATTCAGAGCAGAACAAATATATAAATGGATATATGAAAATAGAGTATCAAGTTTTGATGAAATGACAAACTTATCATTAGAATTAAGAGAAAAATTAAAACAATATTATGAAATAAAAGAATTTAAAATAATAACAAGACAAGAATCATCAGACGGAACAAAAAAATATTTATTTGATTTACTAGATGGAAATGCAATAGAAACAGTATTAATGCAATATCACCATGGATATAGTATTTGTGTATCATCACAAGTTGGATGCAAAATGGGGTGTAAATTTTGTGCATCAACAGGGATACCATTTATAAGAAATTTAACATCAGGAGAAATTATAGAGCAAATAATGGCTGTAGAAAGAGATACAGGAGTTAGAATATCAAACATAGTTTTTATGGGAATAGGAGAGCCATTAGATAATTATGACAATGTAGTAAAAGCAATAAGAAATATAAATAATCCTAAAGGATTAAATATAGGAGCAAGACATATAAGCATATCAACAAGCGGATTAGTACCTAAAATATACAAATTGGCAGAAGAAAATATACAATGCACACTATCAATTTCATTGCATGCAACAACAAATGAGCAAAGAAGTAAAATGATGCCAGTAAATAATACATATAATATTGAAGAATTGCTTAAAGCTTGCAAAGATTATGTAGAAAAAACACATAGAAGAATATCATTTGAATATGCATTAGCAAAAGAAAATAATGATAATCTAGAAGATGCAAAAAGATTAGTAAAACTATTAAAAGGAATGTTATGCCACGTGAATTTAATTCCAATAAATAAGATAGAAAATGGTGAATTTATCAAAAGCTCAAATGAAAATATAATCAAATTTAGAGATTATTTAAATGAACATGGAATAGTAGCAACAATTAGGAGAGAATTAGGTTCAGATATAGATGCAGCATGTGGGCAATTAAGAAGAAAAGGATTAAAATAGGAAAAATGGGGACAGACTCAGTTTTCCCTTTTTTCTTGCTATTAGATTGTAGAAATATATATTAAAATTCCATTCTTTGCTGGTCGGACTTATCATATAAGGTAGTTGGTTAATAATTTCATAGAATGAGCAGTTGCGCTGGACTGGTCTATACTAATTGGCATCTTCCCAAACTGCGCATCACTACATTTTAATATATATTTCTACATGAAAAATCAGTTAAAAAGAAGGGGAAATTGAGTCCGTCCCCATTTTCACCCTTTTGGCATTAAAGAATAATGCAAATTAGTCCACCACTACCTTCGTTTACAATTCTTTCTAAAGTTTCTTGCAATTTTATTTGAGCATCTTCTGGCATTTTAGCAAGTTTAGTTTGAAGTCCTTCATTAACAAGCTCATGAAGACTTTTTCCAAAAATGTTAGATTCCCAAATTTGTTTAGGGTCATTCTCAAAGCCGGAAAGTAAATAATTTACCAATTCTTCAGACTGCTTTTCAGAGCCAACAATAGGAGAAACCTCGGTAGTAACATTTGTTTTAATCATATGTATAGAAGGAGCAGTAGCCTTAAGTTTAACACCAAATCTAGAGCCTTGTTTAACCATTTCAGGTTCATCTAAAATTAATTCATCAATTGTAGGAGTAACAATACCATAACCTTTTCTATCAACTTCATCTAAGGCATAAGCAATTTTGTCATATTTTTGCTTTGTTTGAGAAAGAGTAGAAATAATGCTAAATAAATCACCCTCATTTTCAATTGTAACACCTGTAATTTCAGATAAAGTTTTATAAAATAATTCTTCTTTAATTTCGATTTTAACATTAACATTTCCAGAACCAAGTTGAATACTTTCTATTGTAGTTGAAGAAATGATATTAGTATTTTGGATTTTTCCTATACAAGAAGAAGTATCTTTCAAAAAATTAATGTCATAAAAAGCTTCTTTAATTTCACTTAGTAGTTTTTGTTTTAGCTCATTTGTATTATTTAAACTTTCAACCCATTTAGGGAATTTAATGGCAATTCTTTCAACAGGAAATTCATATAAGATTTTAGAAAAAATGTTGTTTATATCATCTATATTTAAATTATTGCAATTTAAAGGAATAACACTAGTTTTATATTTATCAGATAGCTTTTGAGCAAGTTGCAAAGTGAAATCAGAGTCTGGTTCTGCAGAATTGAGTATAATTATAAAAGGTTTATTAATATCTTTTAATTCTTTTACAACTCTTTCTTCTGCTTTTATATAATTTTCTCTTGGAATATCTGTTATAGTGCCATCAGTAGTAATTAAAATACCAATAGTAGAATGTTCTTCAATAACTTTTTTAGTACCAATTTCAGCTGCTTTTTCAAAAGGCATTTCATCATCAGACCAAGGGGTTTTAACCATTCTTGGCATATCATCTTCTAAATATCCTAAGCTATTTTCAACTAGATAACCAACACAGTCAACTAATCTAGTTTTAAATTTTAAGTTATTATCTAAAGTAATCTCAACAGCTTCATTTGGAATAAATTTAGGTTCTGTTGTCATTATAGTTTTTCCACCAGCACTTTGTGGCAATTCATCTTTAGTTCTTTCTTTTTTGTATTCATTATCGATGTTTGGAATGACTAGTAGATCCATAAAATTTTTGATAAAAGTAGATTTACCAGTTCTTACAGGGCCAACAACTCCCATGTAAATATCTCCGTCAGTTCTTTCTGCGATGTCTTGATACAATCTTGTATTTTCCATCATATACCTCCTATTAATATTTTCTAAGCATTATTCAAAATTGATTATTGATTTAGCTAAAAATACTATTTTCAATATATTCTGAACAGCAAGAAAAATGTTTGTACTAAATTACTTTAATTAATGTATATTAAGAAAAAATGCGTATATGACAAGTTTTAAAAAAAATTTGCTAAAATTCAAAAAATGTGTTAAAATAAAATGAATTGATGCTACATATATGGTAGCATTTTAATATATTTAAATAGAAGATAACATAAATTTGAATTTTTGAATATTATATAAAAAAATAGTTAAATAAAGACTAATAAAATACTAGAATAAATTACTTGAAGGGAATGAAATTAAATGGATAAAATGCAAGATGTTATAGAATTGCTAACACAATATAATCAATTACATATTATAAAATGGTTAAACAACTTAGATGAAAGTAAAAAAAAGGAACTAATAGATCAAATAAATAATATAGACTTACATCAAATTTCAGAATTATATGATAATGCAAAAAAAGAAATTGAATTAAAAGAAAATAAAATAGAACCAATAAAATATTTGGATAAACAAAAAATGGATGAAAAAACAAAGTTAAAATTATCAGCATTAGGTGAAAAAATAATTAGAAATGGAGAATATGCAGTAGTTACAATGGCAGGAGGGCAAGGAACTAGACTAGAACATCCAGGACCAAAAGGAACATTTAAATTAGATGTTTATGGAAAAGGAAAATATTTATTTGAGATATTAGCAGAAAATCTAAAAGAAGCAAATAAAAAATACGATGTAGTAATTCCATGGTATATAATGACAAGTAAAGAAAATAACACTGAAACAGTAGAGTTTTTAGAAAAAAATAATTATTTTGGGTACGAAAAAGAAAGTGTAATTATATTCGAACAAGGTGAATTACCATTAATAGATTTAGAAGGAAAACTATTAATCGGAAAAGATGGAAAAATAAAAGAAGCTTCAGACGGAAATGGTGGAGTGTTTAGCTCATTAAGGACAACAGGAGCATTAGCAGATATGAAAGAAAGAGGAATAAAATGGGTATTCATTGGAGGAGTAGATAATGCATTATTAAAAATGGCAGATACAATATTACTTGGAATGGCAATAGATAAAAATGTGCAAATAGCATCAAAATCTGTAGTAAAAGCAAATCCTCACGAAAAAGTAGGAGTATTTTGCAAAATGAATGGACACCCAAAAGTTATTGAATATTCAGAACTTCCAGAAAAAATGGCAGAAGAACTAGATAATAATGGAGAACTTAAATATGGTGAGTCACATATAATGTGTAATTTATTTACAATAGATGCAATAGAAAAAATAAGTAAAGAGCCATTAATTTATCATAGTGCAATAAAGAAAAATACATATTTAGATGAAAATAAAAATGAGGTAATTCCAAAAGAACCAAATTCATACAAATTTGAAGCATTTATATTTGATGCATTTGAATTTTTTGATGATATAGCAATATTAAGAGGCAAGAGAGAAGACGACTTTGCTCCAGTAAAAAATAAAGAAGGAGTAGATAGCCCAAGAACAGCAAAAGAGTTATATGAAAAATTTTGGAACAGAAATAGGGATTAGGGGACGTATCTCAAAATCCCTATTTGGTTAAAGAAAAACTATTTGTTAAAAATGGATTTCAAATAGGGATTTTGAGATACGTCCCCTAATCCCTATTCCAGCGAGCCAGGAGGGATATACATGTTAGAGGAATGTAAAATTGTTAATTTATATAGTTTAGAAAATACGATAGCGAAAGAGCTATTAAGTAAATTTACATATCCATGGGAAGTTTTACCAGAAATAGAAAATTTTATTATAAGTTTAGGTAAGACTCTAAATAAAGATGAATATGAAGAAGTTAGCAAAAACGTTTGGATTGCAAAAGATGCAACCATATATGAATCTGCATGTATAAAAGGACCTACAATAATAGATAAAGGTGCAGAACTTAGGCATTGTGCTTTTATAAGAGGAAAAGCTATAGTAGGAAAAAATGCAGTAGTAGGAAATTCAACCGAATTAAAAAATGTTATATTATTTGATAATGTTCAAGTACCACACTATAATTATGTAGGAGATTCAATATTAGGATATAAATCTCACTTAGGGGCAGGTGTAAAAACTGCAAATATAAAAACAGACAAAAAGAATATAGCCATAAAAAGTGAAAAAGAACAAATAGAGACAAATCTAAGAAAAATAGGAGCTATGGTTGGAGATTATTCAGAGGTTGGATGTAATTCTGTATTAAATCCAGGAACAATTATTGGCAAAAACACAAATATTTATCCTCTTACTTTTGTTAGAGGTGTTGTTCCTCAAAATAGTATTTGTAAAGGAAATATAGAAGGTAAGAATAATGTAGTTCCTAAAAAAGATTAAAGTAATAAAAAAGCTAATATAAAGTAAAATAAGTAAACTATTTAACATTGGTAAAAACAAGTGGGGCTGTGTATATATTTTATTTAAAAACATATACATAGCCCCACTTTACTAATTACTAGTAGAAACATTTCTCAAATATTTGCTACATAGCCTGATTTCCAGGTAGAAAATAGTCGATTACACCATATATTAAAGCACCTATAATTGCTGCAACCCATGATATCGAATATCCTGCAACAAAAAATTGTGTAACATAAAGAGTAATTGCAGCAAGTGCAAATCCTACAAATCCTTTACCAAAAGGACTAGCGTGTAGACCTGTGAATTTTGTTATTAAATAGTCAATAGCAGTTAAAACAACAGCAGCTATTGCTAAAGCCCATATGTTATTTATATTAAATCCAGGTGTAAAAAATGCAGTGATAGCCAAAACTATGGCAGCACCAACTAATCTACCAACAATTTGCCAAACAGTGGATGTACCACTTTTTACATTTGTTTCTGTATTTGACATTTGGATAACCTCCTTAGTTTTTTGCTCATTAAGTCATAAAAATTTAAGGTTCTAAAATTATTATTAACAAATAAATTAAATTTATTCAAAAAATTCAGTATAAAATAGTTAAATTTTGTAAAAAATAAAAATAAAAAATTTAAAACTTAAATAAACATAAAATGATAAAATAGGGTGAAATTTATGTTGATTATTTTTTTTAGATCAATAATATTATATATTTTTGTATTAATAATAATGAGATTAATGGGAAAAAGAGAAATAGGGCAATTACAGCCATTTGAACTTGCAATATCAATAATGATAGCAGATTTAGTAACAATGCCAATGACAGATGTTGGAATTCCAATTACAAATGGAATAATACCAATATTAGGATTATTATTAATGCATCTTATAATTTCAATTATTAATATAAAAAGTATAAAAGCAAGAGAAGTAATTTGTGGAAAACCAAGAATTTTAATTTATAGAGGAAAAATAGATGAAAAGGCATTAAAAAAAGAGAGATTTACAATAAATGAACTACAAGAAAGGTTAAGAGGAAATAATATAGTAAATATAGGAGATGTAGAATATGCAATATTAGAGACAAGCGGACAAGTTACAGTAATCCAAAAACCAGATAAAAGAAATACAATACCAGCAGATTTTAATATTATGCCAGATTATGAAGGAATTTCATATGACCTGATAGTAGATGGAAAAATTATGGGGGAAAATTTAGTAAAAATCGGGAAAGACTATAATTGGTTAAAACGAGAAGTAGAAAAATTTAAGATGAAACCACATGAAGTGTTATTAGCAACTTTAGATGGAAAAGGTCAACTTTTTTGCCAGAAAAAAGAAAAGATAGATAGAAAATCTTAGCTAAAATTTTTGGTTTTTAAGAAAGGAATATTACTAGAAATGAAAAAAGAGATTATTGTTTGTATTATAATATTAATACTGATAATTGGTGGAGATATAATTACTCAAAGTTATTCAGAAAATTCTACTGCAAGAATGACAAAAGAATTGCAAGAATTGCAGAATTTGATAGAAAATAATGCAGAAATAGAAGAAATAACAGAGAAAATCAATGATATAGAAAACAATTTTAATGGGGATTATAATAAACTAGCATATTTTATAGAACATGAAGAATTAGAAAAAGTTAAAACTGGAATAGTTTCAATAAAGGCTTATACAAAATCTGAAGAATTAGGAGAAGCAATGAATGAAGTAGATAAAACTATTTATATTCTTGAGCATATTGTAGAAAAATATAAAGTGAATTTAAAAAATATTTTTTAGATTGCCAAAGGGGACGGGGCTTTTTGGCAATTTGTTCAAATTTAAACTTTTCAACTAAATTATATTATTTTATAAAAATCGCTTGATTGGAATGAGAATTAGAATTTGTTAGATTTCTGGATGAGGGATGTTCATGGGCAAAATCTTTGATTTTGAGCCTGAATGAAAGAGGCTCATCCAGAAATATTATAAATTCTTTTCGAATGAAGTGAACAGATTTTTATAAAATAATATAATTTAGTAAATCTAATAATATTTAAAAAAGTTGCCAAAAAGCCCCGTCCCCTTTGGCACCTTTGGCAAAAATCCAGCTCAATAAGAGTTGGATTTTCTATTCGCTATTATTTATTTTCACTTATTTTTGCGTATTTTTTCAATTTTTCATAAACCAAATAATTTATTGTACCAGCAGGGAAATGACCATTTGAATCTTTTTTACCAGCAGGAACACCAGTTAAAACCTCAATACCTTCTTCTATTGTAGAAACAGAATAAATATGGAAAAGTTTATTTTTAACAGCTTCTATTATCTCATCAGAAAGTTGAAGATTATCAACATTTTGTACTGGAATCATAACACCATGTTCACCTGTTAGACCTCTCATTTTACAAATTTGGAAATATCCTTCAATTTTTTCGTTAACACCACCAATAGGTTGGATTTGTCCTTTTTGGTTTACAGAACCAGTAACTGCAATTGCTTGATTAATAGGTATTCCAGAAAGGCTAGAAAGTAAACCATAAAGTTCTGTACTAGAAGCACTATCACCATCTACACCATTATATAATTGCTCAAAACAAATACTTGCTGTTAAGCAAAGAGGAATATCTTGTGCAAACATTTCTCCTAAATATCCTGTTAATATTAATACACCCTTAGAATGAGAAGGACCAGAAATTTCAACTTCTCTTTCAATATTTACAATGCCATTTTTACCAGTATAAGTATTAACTGTGATTTTTGCAGGTTTTCCAAAAGAGTAATCTCCAATAGTCATAACAGTTAATCCATTTAAAGTTCCTACTTCATATCCTGATGTATCAATTAATAGAGAATGGTCTTGTATCATTTCCATATATTTTGTATCATATTTTTTAACTCTATTTATTTGTTCTTCTAAAGCTTTTTGAACATGTTCTTTAGTAACCACTTTAGACTTAGAAATTTTAGCCCATGTAGCAGCTTCTCCAACTATTTGTGTTAAATCATCAAATCTAGTAGAAATTTTAGAATGACTTCCTGCAAGTTTTGAAGCATATTCTATAAGTCTAGCCATTGCACTTTTATCTAATTCTGGCAATTCTTGATGTTCACAAAAACCATGAACTATGCGAGCTAATTTGTTTAAATTATCTTTATTTATAGGTGCATCATCTTCAAATTCAACTTTTATTTTAAATAATTTTCTAAAATCTGAATCCATGGCAAGTAAAGTTTGATAAATCGTACTATTACCAATTAAAATAACTTTTAAATCTAGTGGAATAGGTTCAGGTTTTAATGAAACCATAAGCATAGAAGCTCTTTGTTCATTAACATTTTCTATACCTAATTCCTTTATTCTTAGAGCCTTTTTCAAAGTCTCATAGCAAAGTGGGTTTGAAAGCAAATCTTTAGCTTGAAAAATTACATATCCACCATTTGCCAAATGTAATAATCCTGGTTTTAGCATTGTATGGTCTGTTTTTAATGCACCGTAATAATTTTCATATTCTAGCATACCAAAAATATTTGAGAATGAATAATTTGAATCCATTATTACAGGAGCACCATCTTTATTTGAGTTATCAACAAAAAGATTTACTCTATAATTTAAAGAAGGGTCAGGTTTTCTCATATTTGGTGCTATATTATTATTTTGTGCATTTATTTTATCCTCTTCTAAGAAATATGATACATTTTTTAGTACATCTTGTTTTACATCATTTAAAAATTTATTTATCTTTTTATTTCTTTTATATTTACTTTTTAAATAATTAATGTGGACATTAATAGTAAGAAGAGCAATATTTGACTGCCATTCAGATATCCTTTTATCAGATTGACGCTCAATTTCTTTAATTTGGCCAATGGCATTCATGATTTGTTCTTGAACTAAAACAGATTTATTTTCATATTCTGCTTTAATTTCATCAGTAAGTTTTTCAAATTCTTCTTCTTCAAGCACTTTTCCATCAAATACAGGCATCATATAAATACCATTTTGAGAAGCTTTTACTTGAAAATTATGTTTTTGAGCATCTTGATTTAATTTATCTAATAATTCACTTCTTTTTTGTTCAAATTCCTGTTTTATTAAAGATTTTTCTTTTTCGAAATCATCAGCATTAAATGTTTTTTTAATATCTTTCTTGATTTCTGTTATAAAACCATCCATATTTTCTTTAAATTCTTTACCTTGACCTGCTGGAAGTGATACAGCAATTGGTTCATTTGGATTATCAAAATTATATATATAACACCAGTCATTTGGAACTTTTTTCTTAGTTGAAATCTTATTTAAGTAATTTTTAGTATAAAGTGTTTTTCCTACACCACTAGGACCTTCAAGATATAAATTATAACCTTTTACATCAACTTGAAGACCAAATTCTAATGCTTTTATTCCTCTATCTTGACCTATTCCTTCTTGTATAGGCTCAAGTTCTTCTGTAGTTTCGAAATCTAATATAGATTCATCACATACATATTTTAATTGTTGGTAATTTAGCTCATTTTTCTTTTTCATTGGTTTTCCCTCCATTTTTTAGTATATTATTTCCATTTTTCCTTAGAATTATTATCGTAATTGTATATTAAATATTAAAAATTGTAAAGCTTTTTTAATACTTTTTAATTGTAACTATAAATTAGAATAGAGTGTACAAAAATTTGAAAACTATTGCAATATTGAATAAATACATATATAATATGGATATGTTTAAATTCATATTGAAAGGATTAAAATATTATGAATAAAACAAAAAGAAAAATATTCGAAACCTCAATGAAATTATTTGCAGAAAAAGGCTATGAAGCAACAAGTATAGAAGAAATAACAGCAACAGTCGGGGTAGCAAAAGGAACATTATACTATCACTTCTCTAGTAAAGAAGAAATCTTTAACTTTTTAATAGAAGAAGGAATGAAACTATTGCAAAATAGTATAGACATTAAAACTTCGAAACTACCCAGTTATATAGATAAATTAAAAGCAATAGTTTTAATACAAATAAAAATCGTTATTAAATATGAAGATTTAATAACAATATTACTAAGCCAATTTTATGGAAAAGAAGCAAGAAATCAAAGATGCCAAAACTATATATATGAATATATTAGTAAAATAGAAGGAATCGTTAAAGAAGGAATTGATAAAAAGCAAATCAAGCAAGGAAATCCAAAAGTAATAGCATCAGAAATTTATGGTTTAATAGGTTCTACTTTAGTATATAAATTAAGAAATGAAAATATAGATATAATGAGATTGTACAGAGAATATGAAAATACAATAATAGAAGGATTAAAAAATAAATAATAAAGGGGAATTTAAAATGAGAAAACCAGTATACAAAGTTGAAAAATACACAGATATTAGAGATATGCTAAGAAAATCTGGAGAAAAATATGGAGATAGACCAGCATATATATTTAGGACAGATGTTCCAGGTAAGTTTAGAGAAATTACACATAAAGAGTTTAGAAATCAAGTAAATCAATTAGGAACAAGATTAATTGATTTAGGTTTAAAAGATAAAAGAATAGCAGTAATTGGTGAAAACTGTTATGAATGGTGTGTAAGTTATTTGTCAATAGTTTGTGGGACAGGGGTAGTAGTTCCATTAGATAAATCTTTACCAGATAATGAAATTGAAAGTTTAATATTACGTTCAGAAGTTGAAGCAATTTTCTACACAGAAAAGTATAATGAAATAATGAATACTTTAAAAGAAAAAGGTAATACAAAAATTAAGTTCTTTATTTCAATGAGTTTAGAAGAAAAACAAAATGATATCTATTCATTTAAGCAATTAATAGAAGAAGGAAAAAAATTATTAGAAGATGGGAATAGAGAATTTTTAGACGCAAAAATCAACCCAGATGTTATGAGTATTATGCTATTTACATCAGGAACAACAGCTATGTCAAAGGCAGTTATGCTTTCACAAAAAAATATAGTTAGCAACTTATTTGATATAGCATCAACAATTAAAATATATCCAGAAGATAGATTATTGTCATTTTTACCATTACATCACACATTTGAATCAACAGTAGGATTTTTATATATAATATCATGTGGTAGTTCAATTGTTTTTTGTGATGGAATAAGACATATAGGGGATAATATAAAAGAATTTGATATAACGGCAATGATTTCTGTTCCTGCACTTTTCGAAGGAATGTTTAGAAAAGTAAAAAAAGGAATAGAGAAAAAGGGAAAATGGGAAAAAGTACAAAAAGGTATTAAGATTAGCAATATCCTTAGGAAATTTGGAATAGATATAAGAAAGAAGATATTTGCAGAAGTACATGAAGCTGTTGGAACAAAATTGAGGTTATTTGTAGCAGGAGGAGCAGCATTAGACCCTGAGGTAGAAAAATCATTTATAGATTTAGGATTTACAATTTATCAAGGATATGGTCTAACAGAAACATCTCCAGTTGTTGCAGCAGAAGATGATAAATATCAAAGAATTGGATCTATTGGAAAGGCATTTCCTAGCCTAGAGGTAAAAATAGAAGACAAAGATGAAGATGGAATAGGTGAATTAATGGTTAAAGGTCCAACAGTTATGCTTGGATATTATAATAATGAAGAAGCAACAAAAGAAACAATAGAACCAGATGGATGGCTACATACAGGGGATTTAGCAAGAATAGATAAAGATGGTTATATATTTATTACAGGAAGAAAAAAATTTGTAATAGTTCTTAAAAATGGTAAAAATATATTCCCAGAAGAATTAGAAGCATTAGTAAATAAAATAGAAGGTGTAAAAGAAAGTTTTGTATATGGCAGACCAGAAGATGATGGAGATTACAAGATTTGCGTTAAAGTAGTATACGACCCTGAAATTATGAAAGAAGAATATAATGTATCAGATATAAATGACATAAAAGAGAAATTATGGGATGAGATTAAAAAAATAAATAAAACAATGCCACCATATAAATACATTAGGGATATAATAGTTACAGACAAAGAATTAATAAAAACAACTACTCAAAAAATAAAAAGACATGAAGAGATAAAAACAGTTTTGTAACAAAAAAGTAATCAAAAAAGCTACAATTCTATTGTAGTTTTTTGTTGGTATCCGTCAAGTTTTTTTTCTCCTTAATTTAAGATAAATGAATCATATCGCAAAATGGAACAAAACACAACACAAAAAGGAGAAAAAGCTGACAAAAATTTAAGCCTTGATTTTAAGACTTTTAAAAGATTTTTTTATTAAAAAATGTCAAACTACGGAATCATATTAAGATACAAAAGAAAGTAAAAAAATTAAAAGATGCAACGTTTCCCAAAAAAGTTTAAAATAAAGGCAAAAAAATTGTAAAAAAAAGTTGTTATGCTACAATAATAAAAAAAGTGACATTTTTATAAAAAATTATAATGAAGTAAAACTTATAAACATAGGAAGGAGTAATATATATAAGTGATTTTACTTTCTTAACAGAAGAGCAATGTTTTGGAGATGACAAATTAGATATATTAAAGAAAAGAGGAACAAGAGTAGCAATAACTGACTTTTCTGTTTTACTTGGAGGATGGGAAGCTAGTGTACATGTTGAAAACGATAGTTCTTTAGAGGGAAGAACGGAATATTATTGGACAAAATCAGATGACAGAGATAATGACGTGCACGGGGTTTGCACTTTTGGTGATAGGGCTTGCTACAGGGCTGACAGGCACAATGTAGGGGCTCGCCCAGCTTTACCGTTCTCGAAGGTAAGCTCAATCCACACGAACGGGGAGAAGGGAAAAGAGCAAGAGATGGAATTCTTGAAGTAGAGTATGGATATTATCCACAAAAAGCAGTATTAAGAGATATGCAAGAAAGATTAGAAAGAGCATATAGGAGTGGAAATATATCAAAAACAAGAAATAATTATACAACAGACTCTGTCGCTTATAATAAGTACGACACATCATTTCAACCATAAACTCATCAAGAGTATGAATATAATGGAAATAAGTATGTAAGAGTTAAAGCTAATTCATATTATGATGGTTGCTATTTTACACTTTCAAACGGTGAACAATATAGAGATGGTGATAATGTTTGGGTGGAAGTGTTACCAGTAAAATGGCTTGTTGATGAAAAATCTTGTATGATGATAACTGAAAAATTAATATGTGCAGGGGTGCAATTTAATAAAGAGATGAACTACCACACAAGAGATTTTGAAAAAACAAATATAAAAATTTTTATAGATAGATATGTGTCAAGAGATTTAGTTCAATTAAGAGGTATAGCAGAACAGATTAGGACAAGTTCAAAAGGGGCAAAGAAGAACAAAAATCCATACAATCTAGATTTTTCTGAAACAAGTGAAGCAGACGCCATCAGAGCAGCAATACAAAGTAACGTATCAATATTCTTACACGGAAAACCTGGATGTGGAAAAAGTGATAGAGTAAAACAATTATATCCAGATTTTATTGAATTAAACTTAAGCCATTTAGATCCAGAGTTATTAGATGGATTAGCAGGAGAAAAAGATGGCAAAGCAGTAC
>CAWVFT010000064.1:0-27313 GCA_963928635.1 Bacillota bacterium
ATGCATCAGCTGACCATACTTATCCCTTTCTTTTTTTATAACGAGTTTAAGGCATCTCTCGTTATGAATGAGAAAAACACCTATAAAAAATTTATAGATGTTTTTCTAATTCTTATATATTCAATTACTCTAATTCTTCCTCTTCTGTGTTTTGTATGCATTCTTCAACTACTTTCTTAAGTTCTTTATAATTGTATGGTGTTATATAAACCTCAATTCCATCCATATTATCTCTAATAAAATCACTTTCGTTAATTTTCATTTTTATAATATTAGACATTACTTCTCTTTTTTCTTGATTATCTGTCTGTTCTTCTACGAATTGATTTATTAAATTTCTAATACTTACATATGGATTATTAAACAAACACTTTTCTATATAATAGTCGCCAAATTCTTTTAACATTTCTATTTCTGCAAATGGATCTATAAGATAGTTATTTTCTAAAATTTTGTCCATGTCATAGTAATATGGGCAAAAATCAGTATAAAATACCATATCAAAGTTGCCCTCTTTATCTAAATTGACATCTGCAACTCTTTCATCTCTGTATATTCTTTCTAATATTGCATTTTTATATTTGGCTATGTCATCCCCATAGTCATTTATATCAATTACATTACTAAACTCATAGCAATCCTTTATTCCATCTTCCACAATTTTATTTGCATAGTATCTTATCATCTCATCTTCTGTCATCTCTATTTTAAATTTTTCCAATTAATCCTCCATAATGAATCAGAGAGAGTTCAAAAACTCTCTCTATCTACATTCCTGTTCTTGGTAGCTTTTTAACCTCAATTTCTTTCTCATAAACTTTTGTTGTGTGATCATCTTCATCCCAAACCATATATGTTTTGTTATATCCCTCTATTCTTGTTTTATTTGTAAATATATCATCATTTTGTACATTAGAATTTACTCTTACAAATATATATGGATTTATAACTGATTCAAATCCCACATCAACAGTTCCAAAGTCAGCTTTGAAGTCTGTTACATACTCATCCGCTTCTAATTCTAAATCAGAAAAATCTATATAATTATTTGTTTTTGTATTAAGATTATCTTTTAATAATCTATAATCATTTTTATTAGTTTTATAATATATAGAATAATTCAAGTCTTGATTATATGTACCAGTTATTAGTTTTGCAACTCTTACATAGTCAGTTGGCAATGAATCTATCCAAGTAAACTTATCTAATGGTACATTACCTGTATTTTTAATATGGAAATCGTACTTTATTTCTTGATTTGCTGTTGTCTGTATTATACCTGTTTTTTCAATATCAACATCAGGTTTCTCTGATTCGTTTGTAATCTCTACATTTACAATTTCTTGATGCTCTTTTATTTCTGCAGTAAATGTATTTTCATTTAATAAGTACCATTCTCCTGATTCCACCTCTTTTATAAAATAACAGCCTTTATCAAGTAATCTTGTAATAGCAGTTCCATCTGCTAATGTAGTTATCTCATCAACAAGATTATTATTTAAATCATAGACTTCGAACTTAACATTCTCAATTGGACTTCCTGCATCTTTACCATTTATAAAGTTATCATCTTCGCTGGTTTTTATAACCTTAATCTGACCTTTTATTCTTTCATTTGTTATATCTAGTCTTGAAATTATATCTGTTGAAACATCAACTTTTATAATATTTTCATTCAAGATATGCATATTATCTGTCTTGATTTCTTTTAAACGGTACTCACCAATAGGAATACGAGATGTTATAGCATATCCATTACTATCTGTTACAATAGTTTCTACAACTTCATCATTAGAATTTATAACTTGGAATTCCACTCCTTCGAGTTTAATTTCTTTATCTTCGCTATCAACTTTATATACTTCTATTTGACCTTTTAATTTTTCATTTGTTATTGTCATCTCTGTTGTTTCGTTCCATTTTATATCAGCCTCATATGTTTCTTCTGATAGTTTATATATTTTATTAGTTTTTACTTCTCTTATGGTTGCTATTCCAGTTCTGATGTCCGTAATATAAGCAATTCCGTTTTCGTCAGAAATAGCTGTATATTTATATCCATCTTGATCTATAATCTCAAACTCTACATCTGATACAGGTAGTGTGTTATCATCTAAATCAACCTTATATATTTTTAAGTTGCCCTTTTTATGCTCATTTTCAAATTGTATAGTTTTTATTTTATCCTCTTCAACTGTTATAGTCTTTACTTCATCATTTAAAATATATTCCTCATTAGTTCCAAGACTTACTTCTTTTATTTTATAATTTCCAATAGGAATACGAGATGTTACAGCCTCACCATTAGAATTTGTTTTTATTGTTTCAATAATATGATTATTTTTATCTATTATTTGAAACTCAACCCCTTCTAATTTTACTTCGTTATAGTCTGCATCGACTTTGATTATTTTTATTTGACCTTTTTTCTTTTCATTCTCCACTTTATATTCCATTGTTTCATTCCAATTTACTAGAACATTTTGGTCAACTGCTAAATTATATTCTTTCTTCGTCAATGTTTCTCGTAAAGTATAGTTCCCTGTATTAATATCTTTTACTTCTGCAACACCATTTACATCAGTTACTAGATGTTTTACTATATTTCCACTAAAATCAATTAAATCAAACTCAACTGCTCCCAATGTCAAATCGTTATCATCTTTATCAACTTTAACTATTTTTAAATTTCCTTTTTTATGCATATTTTCAAGAGTAACACTAGAAGTTTTATTCCATTCTAGTTTTACTGTTACAGGCGTTGAATTTAGTACATACTCATCTTTTGTTGATATTTCTGTTAAGGTTACTGTTTGTGGGTATAAATCTTTTATTTCTATTTCACCTGATCTGTTTGTTGTATAAGTTCCAATTACTTTTCCATTTTCCCCTTTCAATTCAAAAGTAACTCCTTTTAATGTTTCTTTTGTTTCTTGGTCAATTTTCTTAATCTTTAATACAGATGTATTCCCTTTTATTTGTAAATTAGCTCTTCCAACAAAATCTCCATAAGGATCTGCTGTAATTAAATAGTTCTGTGTTCCTGCAATTGTTGTTTGTCCATAAAAAACAGGATATGATTTACATTTTGAACTTATGTTTATAATAATATCAAAATCTTGTCCCATTGAAGATTTTGGTATCATTACTTTAAAATTATTTCCTCCATTAAAGGTAGTTTTCTTGTTACCATTTAAATCTGCTATATATGCACCTGATGGCATATTTAAAGTATTAATTATTGTATATGTAGACATCGATACTCTTGAGCTTACAGAGTACTCTTGTGAATAATAATTCGTTTCTTCTTTTAATCCTCCTACTTTATTTATTGTTACATTAGCATCTTGTGGCGTATAAGTACCATTTCTGCCTTCATTTACCATACGTTTTATAGCATTATGAACTTTTACTCCTCTTTCATTTCCTCCTCTATAATATGTATCAACATCATTGTTATATAAAATACTATATATTGCTTGTTTCGTTGCTAAAAATGCATCATATTTATTATCTACTCCCATTTCTTCAGGTGTCTTATACGGATAACCATTTATTGCCACTCTCCATAGTCTATAATCATCCATTAGTTTTGTTAAATCTACATTATATGCTTCTCTTTCTCCAACTCCGTCTATTCCTCTGTTTACACAGTATGCAGGATATACTTTCCCATTTTCACTATAACCTGCAAACACACAAGTAACATAGCTCCATACTCCATCTGATCTTTTAAATTGTAATGTATAATCACACTCTCCATAATTTTGTATTAATATTCTTTGATTCATACTTACTGCATAAATCGTGTTTTGAAATGTTGTTATTAATACTATAATTAATAATAAACCTCCTATTATTTTTTTAGTTTTTAATTTACTCATTCTTCTCCATAAAATAATACCGACCTAATCAGTATTAAGGACAGAAAAAAGACACTTGGAAAAACCAAATGTCAAAAATATATTAGTTATTACTTTATAATATAAAGCATTCTGTCATAACTAAATTTCCATTATAATAATAATCAAGGGCATAAATTTTTATTGTTCCAAATCTTAAATTTAATTTGTCTCTCATTCTTTGTTCTGTATAAGTAAATTGATTTGTCTGTTCTGTAATAGAACTATCTACAACTACTTCAAATCCATAATTTTTCATATCTTCTGATGGATTATTTAATATATAATTTTTCATTCTATTGATCATATCATTATTTACTTTATATTCTTCTATTGGAACTAATTTACTAGGCTCTTGTATTATTTCTTCTTTTGTTTCTTCTAAATTTGTATTTTTTTCATCCTTTGTATCTTCTTGAACATCATCTTTTTTATTTTGATTCTCTATTGTTTTATTTGATGATAGCGTACTACTTGTTTTTATAGTAGAATTTTCTTGTACTTTTGTTTCTATATTTTGTTTAGTAATATCTTTTATACTCTGTTCTGTCTTCTGTTCTGTTGTTTCTTCTTTTGTATCTTCTTTTATATTTGCTACAGTAGTTACATTGTTGTCAATTACATTTGATTCAAATGTAATCTCTTCTCCTATAATCTCATTTTTTTGTTCATTTTCAATTTGATTTGTACTAGCATTTTTATATCTTGTTATTACTGTTATTGTCGCTACAACTACAATAAATAAAATTATTAAAATATATATTTTGCCAATGATATCTGTGTTCCAAAATTTCTTCCATAACCACATACAAATCATCTCCTTTTTTCTTCTATTGTAACTCTGAATCCATTGTATTGCAAGTCTTTTCTGTTGCTTGAACACATAATCTTTGATTTCTTTTGTTTGCTATACAAGTAATTAAACTTAACTTGTTTTCTTCTGTACTTTCTAATAAAGTCCAATCAGTTTCATATATCACCTGAATATTATCTACTACATAAGTTCTATCAAAGAATTTAGTTTTATATTTTATGATATCTCCTTCTTCTAACTCATTTATTCTTGCAAAATAGCTATTCTCACAGCCTCTATTGTGTCCTGCAAGTCCTATATTTCCATCGTAAGTTGCAGTTTCCTCAATATGACCTATGTAATTTAAAAGTGTTTCACTAGAAGTGCCCTCTTTTACTGTAGCATTTAGTCCTATTTTATCAATAGTAATTATTCCAAGTACAGAATCATCCCAAATGTCCTCTGCTTTATCATAAGTTACATTCTCAAATTCATTATCTGTTTGTATGTCTTCGACATTTACTAATTCTTTATTGTTATTATTAATCAGAAATATTGAAGTTCCTGCAAGTAATAAAATTATTATGATCACACATATTATTTTTACTTTTTTCAAATTGCACCTCCTAGACCATTATTTCAAATTCTTTGTTTAATATTTGATAGTTTTGTACTTTATCAAAATATTTAATTTTGACATTCTTATTTCTTATCATTCTATATAGTGATTTTGAAAGCACAATTTTATATGCTCTTGTTTGGAAATTAGTAGGTGTTAAATCTATAAGCAATTTGCTTTTATTTAAATGTAATCTCTTAATTAGCTTGTACTCTCCATCTTGTAAGTTATATACTTTTACATTTTTTAGTCCAAATAAAATAATTCCACTAAAAAATATTATTCCTGTTGTTCCTACTATTGCAGGTACTATATAGCCATACTCTTTTACTTCTTCATATTGAGTAGTAAATGTTGTAGTATCTAAAACTTCTTTTGAAATAGTTCCTGTATATTTTATAGTTGCTAAATAACTTGTTATAATGGTTTTTGTTTTTACTCCTTCGTAATACATTGTTCCATTATATTTTACAGGTACTTCATTATTTGAAACCATCTCTGTTTCTGCAATATTCCATACAGGATTTACAAGATAGTATGTAGTCCCATTTGCTTTTATTTCCTTTGGTATGTCATTTAGTTCATTGCTTGGAACATTGTCGTAAGACTTTTGCAAATATACTTTGTATTCTTCCTGATAGCTGTCTTTAATTTCTACTTTTAATGTACTGTTATCTCTTGTAAGAGTTCCTGTGTATCCATCATCTTCAATGTCTTTTGTTTCATTAAATAGGCTAATTACTTTTTCTAAATCATTCGTATTAGTTACTCTTTCCTCAATTATCTCTTTTTCTTTTGTTAATGTTTTAAAATTATCTATTCTGTCAACATTTTTTAGTTCATAGCATACTTTATCTTCAACAATAGTTTTGTCAATATCATTATAGAATTCATCAGCGACCTTATAGTCTACTGTATTTGTTCGTTCTAATGTTTTCAAATCGCTACTTGCAAAGCAAACACTTAAGCATCCTAGTAATATAATTAATATACTTGTTATTCCTAATATTTTTTTACTCAAATTCTTCTTCCTCCTCTTCTTTTAATTCCTCATTTAAACTTCTATTTAGTTCTTTTATAAATTCAAAATTTTTCATCAATTCAGGCAACTTTGTTCTATTTCTAAATTCTATGTCTCCTGCCTCTTCTCCCAATCTACAAAAAACATATCCATCTTTTAATTTGTTTAAACGCTTTTCTAGCAATTGAACTTCTTCATATTCTTTGTAGTATTTAATATATCCAAAATGTGCAAATACACATTCTATATCATTTTCTTTATAACTATCTACCTCTAGCTCTTCTAGCAAAACATTATCAGGTATTTTCTTTTGTTCATTCTCTATTTTCTTAAAATCTTGTTTAGTTACTGCAATCATCACATTACTATAATATCCCATAAACTAACCCTTTCTATTTCAAACCAAATATTTGAAATACTAACTCTCGTAGTTCTTGATTTAGTAGAATTGTTAACCCAATTGAAGTTAAAACAAAAACTAATACATAGCAAATAAATTTTACTAGCCTAGTTATAGCTTCTAAAAGTAATGAAAAAAGATATACCGAATGACTTGGCATATCTGTTTTTGATTCTTCTTTTACTTTCTTATTTTCCTTTGTTTTACTTGTCTTTGTCCTAACTTTATCAAGTATTTTCTGTACTTTACTTTCTTTTTGAATTACCTCTTCTCGTTTTTTAAATTTCTTTGATTCATTCTTTTGTATTCCATTTTCACCTAATGCTATATTTAGTTTTTCTTCTATTTTTTGGACTTCAAATTCATTTATAATATTATAAAAACCTAAATCATATAAATTAGTAAGTACAATATTTTGTTCATTATAATTTGATGCTAATATTATAATTCTAGTTTTTTTATAGAGCCTAGAAAAATTATATATATTTTCTATAATCTCTGTCTCTGAATTCGTAAGTGCATTCAAATCAATAACTAAATATTTTATTAGATTAAAATTAATTTTTGTTTCTTTTACATATTGTGATATATCTGTCATTTCCTCTTGTGTATTTAAAATCAATATGCTTTTTCTTTTGCATACTTTTTGTATCAACTGGGCTGTATCTATACTTGCAATATAACTAAGCATTTGGCTATCCCTCCTTAATCCAACCACTTCTCTTCAAATGGCACATTATAAGTTATATTGTTTACTTCTAATTGCTGAATTTCTTGATTAGTTACTATATTTTCCTGTTTTTTCTCTTCCTTTCCTATTTTCCAAAATACATTATTTAGAATACTTATAATAATTAATATAACAACAATTATTGAATAAAATATTACTTCTTTTTTTAGTGATTTATCCAATTTTTACACCTCCTAAACCTCTGTAAACAAATATGGTGCAGGATCAATTGTACTTTTATCTTCAAGCCTTATTTCAAAATGCAAATGATCACCTGTAGAATTTCCTGTTGTTCCCTGAACTCCAATGACTTGTCCTTCAACAACTGTCTGCCCTTTTGAAACACATATCGAATTATCTCTCATATGAGCATAAAAAGTATAAAAGATTTTTCCATCTTCTCCTGTATGTTTTATTTCTACACAATTACCATATCCATTTTGCCATCCTGTGTGTGTTATCTCTCCATTTTTTACTGATAACACTTTACTGCCTGTATTTCCAACTAAATCAATCCCAGTATGAAAACTCTGCTTTCCGACTAATTGGATGGATTCTTGAGCCATACTTGCTAGTTACTACATTAAAATTCTCAACAGGCATAATAAATTGCCCTTTATAAACTTTCTCTCCTACCTCTGCCTGATACTTATTACTTGATGAACTAGATGAGTGAAATGTTGTAGCATAATAACCTGCACATATCAAGACAATAAAAAGTACAACTCCTACTATAATTTTAAATTTTAATGTGATGAGTTTCATAGCACATCACCACTAAAATGTTCATCTATTATCTGTAATTCCTGTAGTGGTATTTTTAATGTTGCAAATATCTTCCTCGTTCCTGCAGTAAGTAAACATTCCCCTTTTTTAGCATTATATATAAGGTTTTCTTCCTTTTTAGTTAAACTGAATGTTTTTACAACATCTCTTAAATCTTGACCATCCATTTTAAAGAACATCTTATATGTTGAATTTGCAAGTAAGCTTTGTCCATATAATCGAATCTTATCATTTAACCAGTCCTCTAATGATTGCGAAATAACGATAATACTTGAATTATACTTTCTTGCACGTTTGCTGATGTTTCGTAGGTATTCTAATGTCTGTGGAATATTGGGATCAATAAGTATATGACACTCATCAGCAATCAAGATATCTCTTTCATCTTTATTTTTACTTAAAATTTCCCAGCTATAGCTCATAATGTTATAATATTGTGCTCTTTTGTATTGTACTTGAAACTCCTGCATATTTTTTGTGTTAAATACTGTAAGTCTAGTATCTATTGTTATATCTGTATATCCGTTCCAAATAGTAGATGCTTGACCAATTGAAATTGGTCTTAATAATGATAAAAGTTTTACATACTCGTCTTTATATTCCTTATCGTTCTTTTCTTCTAACAAATAATATAAATCTTCTAATCTTGGAAAATCCGTATTCTCTAGTTCTAAAAGATTAGTGTCTTGTGTAATTCCAAACTTAGTATATAGTTCTTCTAATACTATGTCTAACATTGAAAATTCTATATCAGTTAGACTTGGAAATAATATCTCAAAAAAAGTATGTAAGAATTGAAAATGAATAGCCATAGCATTCATATCTTCCTCATCATCTTTACTAGCTCTTATTTGCAATGGATTTAATATATGTCCTGTGTTGCTACCTCCACAATTTACAATCTTTCCTTTTAAATTTTTAGCAAGATAAGTGTATTCGTCCTCACTATCAATGATTAAAATTTTAGAGCTAGGTAATTCATTATAAATTAAATGTTTTACTGACAAGCTCTTTCCTGCTCCTGAACTGCCAACAACAAGCATATTGCTGTTAGTTCTGTCAGCATCCTTATGCCAAATATTAAATATAATTATTCCACCATTTTGATTTATTCCAAAGTAGAATCCCTTTTCATCTATAAAAGTATTTGTATTAAATAAAAAACCTCCAGTAAAACTAGAAGTTAATATATTTCTTTTAAAGTATTCTGTTAGATCTGCTTGAATCGTAAAAAATGGTGCGACTGCTTTAAAGCCACTTGTTAATAAATAATTAGTAATTGGTCTTATTTTTAATTTTAATTTTTGTACTTCTCTTTCTACTTCACTACATTTAGAAAGTAAGTTTTTTTCTTCTTGTGCTGAAACACATATATAAATTGTTAAATATGATACAACCTCATTATTATTTATCATTCTGCTAATGATATCAGATGCCTCTTTTACTTCCGCTTCTCTCATCTGTTTTACAGATTCATTTTTTGCAATTTTTGAAAGTGAAGTTGCATCTCTTACTCTAGCATCTAAATTTTCAATTAGCTCTGTATTATCTGTTGGCTCAATGTTTATAGAGAATATTGCCCCTGTGTTTTCTGTAAGTTTAGCCATCCATCCCATATCAATATTAGATGGATAATGAACTATTGTATAAATTTTTGAAAATCTATCACCTAAATATAATTTGTTTCTATCAAATTTTAATCCTCCGTATTGGTGTTATTAAATCAATCAGTTCATAATTATTTTGTACCTTTCTCTTCAATCATTTTTTCCTTTAAAAGAGCTTCCTCAACTCTTTTCTTTGCAATTTCATAATAGTTTTTATCTATTTCAAAACCTATAAAATTTCTTTTAGTTTCTATTGCTCCAACTAGTGTTGTACCACTCCCACAATAGCAATCTAATACTAACTCTCCTTCTTTACTTGAATTTATTATTAAGTTTTCTATAAATGGCAATGGCTTTATAGTTGGATGTTTATACCTTTTTTTATCTAATTGATTCGTACCTGAAATATAGTATTTTCTTTTAGTATAATAATTGCCATACAATCTTACACCTTTCTCTCTAGCAAATATTACATATTCAGTATCAGGTAAATAGTTATTATTTATTAATGGACTTGGATTTTGTTTATGCCAAGTTAGAATCTCATAATTGCAATCTTTATTTGCAAAATATTCTATTAAATCTTTTACTTGCCTTTTACTACAAAAAATATATATGTTTATTTTTTTCATTTTTCGTACTAATAAATCTAGCACTTTTAAATCAAATCCATCCTTTAACCCTATTAAATCATTTGCATAATTATTAAATGATGATGTCTTTTTTACTTTTGTTAAATTAAGTAAATATGGTGGATCAATGACCACTAAATCAATGCTGTTGTCATCTAGCAATTTAATTCCTTTCATACAATCCATATTATATACTTCATTTGTTTTTAACATTAAACTCCTTTCCTTTTAATTTTGACAATATTATCAGCATAATCTGTCCCCTCTGTTCTTGCAAATTCTGGTATTGTGAAACTTTTTATTAAAAGAATAATATCTCTTTCTTCTAACACTTCACTTTTAAGTTCACAATTTTTTAATCTTTGTATCCAAGTATTTGCCCTTTTATTTAATTCATTTTCTATATTATCTTTAAAATTATCATATATCATAATATAGAATTCATTTTCTATTATATTTTTATTTTCTACAATCTCTGTTGTAGCAACTATTCTATTATTTATTATTTTAATACATACCTCATCATCAAGTGTTTTCTTTAATTCTTCTTGTTCTCGTATATGCTCTGAAATATCAACTGCTCTTGGAATTACTATTATTTTATATGGATACTGTTCATTACTAAATTCAATACTATTAGCATCCATTTTTACTTCTAATTCATCATCAGAAAGCAATTCAATATTTATTGGAAATACTTTAATAAAAAGAATTACCTGTCCATCTAATGTGTACAAGTAATTGTCTTTTATATCTTTTATATTCAAAAAATCATTTAAACTTTGTGTTTTTTCCTTTGAAAATATTTTAATGTTTATTACTCCTTTCATATTTATACAACTTTTGCATAAATTCAAACTTTGCATAGTTCTTAATTACATCAACCATAGAAAAGTTATTATTCCCTTTGATTAATGATACTACTGAAACAACTATTGCCCCTATTACAATTAATGTGGAGATTATGGTTTTCCCTGTGATTTTATAAAGTATATAAACGATAATTCCTGCAATAGTTCCAACAATTAATGTTTTTATTAGTTCTTCCATACCAAATCCAATAAAGAATTCAGTTTTAAGTCTTATTTGTCTAGGTATTTTGACTTGCTTTTTATTATCTGCCACCACCGACCACTACCTCCTCCGAAAGAGCCTTCGCCTCCTCCTTCATACATTACTCCACCATTACCCTGACTTGCTTTTAATGCTTGATATTGTGGATATGTAGTATCTCTTGAAAATATCATTCCATCTTGATCTCTATAATATATAATATCTGCAAAGTAACCTTTAAATGTTCCCTGACATTCTGAAAACAATCTTAAAAAGCTAACATTCTCAACAACTTTTCCTGTATCATAAAAGCCTATCGTTGATACATTATCTAATGTGTCGCCATCTGTTAATGCTCCGAGTTTCTTTCCTGTATCAGTTACAACATACCATTTTCCATCAATATTTATAGTTTCTCTCCCCTGACAATCTTTATCTTTTAACTCTGCAATTGTTGTTTGTGATTGTTTATTATCTATAATTGATACTTGATCTCCATAGTAATATTTTGGAATCTCTACAAGTGATACAGAAACTGTGATTAAAATTGTTGCCATAAGCAAATGCTTTGTTAGCTTTAAATATTTTGACTTATACTCTGGATCTGTTGCAGTTTTTATCATAAGCATTATAAATGCTACTCCTGCTAATGATATTCCTATAATTTTTAATATATTAATAATTTCTTTTAATGTTTCCATATTTTAATGCCTTCCTCTAGGCATCAATGCTCTCATTGACCTAGCTGTATTTCCTATTGCATTTATTGGATTTGCTGATGGTTTAATCATATATTTACTCATAATCATTGGTGTATTTACAGCCACAACTGCAATGGCAATACCATATACTAATTTATTCATTACTAGTGTAACAATAGATAAATTTAATAATGATAACTGAATTACTAATGTAAAAGCTGTCATTAAAAAACTTCTTATATAATCAGGAAATACACCTCCATCTGAATTTAAAAGACCTATACTTGCAATAGGTATGGCAATTCTCATAACAAGAAGTTCTATACCTTTCATTATAAATTGGCATATTAATAAAAGCCAACAAATAAGAAGTACTAAACAAGCAACTGCTGTAAATATACCTCCCTGTATATTATTTGAAAGAGCCTCTGCCAAATTTGTTCCCTGTACACTCATTATTCCAAGTATTGCATTCAGAAATTCTTCAACAATGCCAACTCCTATTGAATATATTTCTTTAAAACATATCATTACAATAACAGCTTTTAGCATCCCTATTACTAGTTGTATAGGATTTTGTTCACTATCTCCATCTCTCATTAATAAGTATGTTTTAACTGCTTTTACAATAAATACAATGATTAGTAAATATGTTGCATAGTTAAATATAATTTGATAAATGGCATTAAAATCAATTTTATGAACTGGAAGAATTGCTCCTTCTGGTATATACATCAGTTCTCTTTCTATATAGAAAACTAAATTTAGCATACTATTAAATACCGAATTTAATGTTGATTCCGAGCCACTTATAAAGTTTTGTATTAGTTCTACAAGCATATCTGTCATATGCTTCACCTAATTTCTTATATGTATAAAGCCTAACTCTATACTTTTTTACTTGTAGAAACTTAATATTGTATTTATTACTGCAAGACCACAAGTGATTAGCACCATTGCAATTAATGTGGTTTTAATATTTTGAATATTCCTTCTTCTTTCCCCCTCATCATTAGTTTTTAGGCAATATACATAGTATATAAAATAACCACCACATACTGTTATTCCAATACCTGTAAGCCAACTGATTATTGCATTTACTAGATTCTCTGTTCCTTTAACTAATATGCTATCTTCAATTGATGATGCAAATACACTTTTTCCAATAAGTGCAACAAATAAAAGTATTACTACTAGCAATACTTTTCCAATTATTTTAAGTATTCTTTTCATTAATCTCCTTTAATTTTTGCTTGAACTTATCCTGAATAAGCTCAACTTTTGCGTTTTCTTCTTCTGTATATTGTTTGTTCCAAATATCCCAAATTTTTATTGGCTTTATTGGATTTTCTTTTCTCGCTTGTTCCCTTTTAATTCTTAACTTTTGATTTTCTTCTCTAGTTCCCATATCATTTAATTTATTAAAATACATTTTTGAAATATCAGGTATTGTTGTAATGGCAGGTTGTTCTCCTGCTATTATAACTATTGCATATGGACTCTCGAATTTTAGAACTTCATCTGCTGTAAGTACCTTTCTTGATATTAAACTCATACTACTGCTTGATTTATCATATTTAATATTAGAATTACTGCTCTCGCCATAACTCTGTGCTGTATAAGTTCCAAGCATTTCTGAAATTTTATTTGCACTATCAACATTACCTGATTTTAAGTATAGAATTGCACAGTTATCAACAATATTCTGTGCTCCTTCTTTTCCATATTTTTCCTCTAATTGAGAAAGTAGTGTTTGGGTACAAATCATAAATCTAATATTTCTACCTCTAGATACAGTTAGCATACTTTGGAATGTTTCTATTTTTGTAAAATTTGCAAACTCATCAAGTATAAAATTCATTCTTATTTTTAATTCTCCACCTTCTTTGCGACTTATAGCCACCAATCTCGTGTAAATTTGTTGTACTAACAAGCTACCGAAGTTTATGGTATGTTTCTCGGTCATCAGGTAGTAGAATATAAATTGCCGTTTTTTTCTTTGCAAAATCTCTTAAATCAAAGTCTGATGACTGAATATTATTTGCCACATATTCATCAATGAACATTTGCAATGTTGAAAGTGCTGCAGCCAAAAAACTACCTCTAGTTTTTGATGGAGCTGTACCTGCTACTGCAAAGAATTTTTTTATAGGATCGTTTGCATCTTTTTTTGCCATATATTCATCAATAGGCATCTTGCCCATTTTATCAGGTTTAAACATTTCTGCTACAAAGTAATATGCATTTGTTAATGTTTGATATTCTCTCTTACCTTTATTTTCTAATACAACAGCCATAATTGCTGTTTTTATTACGCTCATCTCTCCATTTTTCCATATAGGCTCTGTTTTATCGTTCTTCTCAACTAAAATATTAACCATATCACTCACTAGACTTTCTGCTAGTGGTACATTTCCATCTTCTACTGCATTGATTATAATATCTAAATAATTGTATTTATTACTTTTTAAAAAGTTAATATAATCAATAGCAATTACATCATATCCAAGCTCTTTTAATTTCTCTGCAGTATATAAATATAATTCGCCTTTAACATCAGAGATAAACATATTCTCACCGAGCTAGTCCAAGATTAGTAATTGTTGGAATTATTACTGACCTACTCTTGCCACTTCCTGTACTCCCAACCAAAAGTGTATGTATATTTTTATCAATAAAATATACTTTATCAGTATTTCCATCTCTTTCAAAATGCGTTACTATTCCACCTGAATCGAACGATACCTCATTATATGGCTTTGTTCTATCAATGATATTACATTTAAATACTTTTCCAAAGTCTTTTTTATTTAGCCACCAACCTGTTCCATATTGTCCCTGCCCAACTGGCTTTGGAACTTTTATCTTTGGTGTTAATTCTATTTGTTCACTATGATAGATGTTTTTTCTTTTATTTGAAAAAAACAATAAAAAAGATGCTACAATCAATTCAAGTATAACGAACATTACTAGCACTTTTGGATTTGTTGTTATTGTATTTATTATTGATTGGGCATTTATCTGTAGTAAATTATTAAAATCATTGCTTAATATAAAATGCAGACTTACTGAAAAATATGCAGTAACTCCTACACTAAATATTAAAGCTATTATTAATAAAATGAATCTATTTATTTTATTCTCCTATCTTTTCAATTCAATAATTGAAATCCCCCTTTCATATTAAAATTTTTCTTTTATTCGAATTCTTCTTCATCTTCAAAGATGTATTCTGCATAATATACTAGTTTATCCAATGTTTCTTCTAATCTATTATACTTGTGTATCATTTCAATTTGTTTTTCATTATATGGAAATTCTTCTTTTTCATCATCTAACTTGCCATTTTCTCTCCATATATTTCTTAATTGTATTCCACCTAGAATAGTACTTGCAACCATTATACTTTTAAATCTATCTTTTGGATCATCATCCTTAAAATGTTCTGCTAGTTTTTCATCAGCACCTGTGTCCTGCTCAAACTCGTATCTTAATTTCTTCATCTGTTTATCTATTGTATCGTAAGCTTCTTCTAATTTTTGTCTAGTGTCAAGCTCTTGTCTCTCTATTTTAACTTCAACTTCTCTTTGCCTTACAGTTGTTGATTCTATCTCATCTTTTACTATTTCATAAGCTCTATTTTGGGTATCTTTTATATTTTTATAATAATCATATTGCATATATACAAATTCTAAATCCATAAACAATTTATTAAATAAATTTCCTTTTTCTTTCTCATCATAACAAAATACTGTTAATCCCTTTGCATCAGGCAATAAATTTGCAAGTTTTTCTGCCTCTTCTGTAGAATAACCTTTTATTAAAAACTGACTTAAGGGAAATATATTCTGTTTTATAAATAGTGATTTATTTCTATATAATTTATTATATAAATATTTTAAATTGTTATATGATAATTTATCTTCTTCTACCATTTCTCTTAAATAGCTGTTTAAGTCTTTAAAATAATTGTTATCATGCATTAAATTCAGTAGTAATTTTGTTTTTACATCCATTTAGCCTCCTATATTTCATCCTCCCAATCAAAAGATGATGCATTTCTTTTTGAAATAGCTAATTCTTTTTTTGCCTGTTTTGACAGCTGTTTTTTATATCTAATTTCAAAATTTCTATTTAATTTTTTTTGATTTTGTCCTTGATAATACAATGCTGTTAGAATTCTATCTAATAAATCTCTACTCTCATTATTATACTTAATATAAGTATATGTATTATTTGCTTTTAGCCATTTTCTTTCTATATCTAATATTTGATTACCTATTAGTTTTGTTATTTCCTCCTTTGCCTCTTCTTTTGTTCTAGCTTTTGCCTGTTCTAATTTTTCTTTATCAGAGTATTGAAATTCTAATAATTTTTGTTTTGCCTTTATATACTTTTCAATTTCAACTTGACATTGCACAGATGAGTCAATAACAATATTAGATATATAATCAACTTTTTTTATTATATCAGGATACTTTTTTAAATATTGATATTTTATACTTCCTGTTGTTTGTTTCAAATCTTTTTTTAGGTCAATAAGTAGGTCAACAATATTCTTAACCTCTGAATCCTTTAATAATGCTCTTATTCTTCTTGCTTGGTTAAAATCTTTTTCATATTTCATTAATTCATTTAATAATTTTTCATCTGATGTCACTTTTTTTAATTCACTTAATATATAATTCTCTGATGTGATATTTTTCTTTGCCAAGTCTTTCTCTTGATATATTGGAAGTAAATCTTCTCTAAATACATCATTTGTAAATTCATTTCTTAATTTATTGATTTCTTTATACTTTACAAAGTAATTTATTCTTGGCTCTTTACTCCACACAAAGAATTGAAAATGTGGATGACCATCTTCAATATGTACTGCACCTAAATATTGTATATCTTCTAATTTTATATTCATTTTTTTTGCAATACTTGGCAATCTATTTTCTAAAAGACTTCTCCATTTATCCTGATCATAATATCCTAATCGCTCTGCATCATATTCTCTTAAAGAAATATATCCTCTATATATTGGAACTTTATTTTTTGCTAATCTATCTATATGATTAATGATAGGCTCTATATTATCATCATTTTGAATGTTTGGAAACTCTTTTACTACTCCAAATAATCCGTGTGATGTATTAGGATTTTTTAAAACATATTTGCTGTTTGCAATATAATCTGTATAACCTTTATGTATGAAATATGTTGTTCTTTTATTAGGATTATATGCTTTAAATATAAATACGAGATTACTCATTTCTATAAATTCCACCTATATTATAAAAGTCCAACAACTCTTCTTTTGATATATCTTCAACCTTCCTATTAACAAAATAATTTGCTTTTTCTCTAGCACTTTTTAATATTTCTACATACTCTTTGTGAAGTTCATCTCCCATTATTCTTTTCATAACTTCGCCCATAACATATGTATTTAATGCACTTATGCGAACATTATTAGCATATAATTTTCTCTGTGATTTTATAAATCCATCTAGTTTATAATCAATACATTTACTTATTTCTTGAAGAATAACTTCCAAATTATCTCTATACATTTGCAAATTCAATTCCTTATCTATACCTGCTCTTATAAGGTCTGAAGCTGTATTATATGAAGTTTTTTCAACTACTTTTTGAATCATTTCTTTCTTGCTTTTTGGAACTTTTACAAACATTCTAACAAGCTCTTCTTTGTCTTTCTTACTCAATTTTTTCCCTCCAGTTCTTCTCTATAATTCAGTTCAAAATTGCCTTACAGCAATTTTGCAGGAACAGGGAGTCGCTCCGACTCCCACAAACAGCCTAAAAGCGTGGCTTTTAGCGAGATACTCATTTTTTTAAGGGGTGACTTTTAGCCTCCACTTAAATTTGGTATATTTATTCGAATTCTTCCTCTTCTTCTCGTTCTTTAACCACCTCAACATATTCTCCAATAATGTCAAGAGCCTCATCATAACTGTATGATAAGGTTGCTCTTTCTATCATTTCTTTTGACTCATCAAACATATTATTTTGCTTTAGTGTTTTAGATACTAATCCTAATATTTCAGGTATTACTACTGCTCCATAAATATTGCATATAGGTTTTTGAGATTCTCTATTAACACTATTAGATTTTAAGTTTTCACTTTCCATTTGTTTTGAAATATTGATATATTTGTCAGCAACTGGTTTAAATCTGCCATATTGAAAATCGTCTCTCATTTCGTACATCATTAAATGTATTATTTCGCTTATTTGATTAGAATTTAATGACATTTTTTCTACTTTTTCTAATTCTTTTTTTTCTTCTTCTGTTCCCAAATATAAATTTAATGGAGAATCACTTACATACTCTAATATTATTAGACTATTAGCTAATGCCTCTCTATATTCTGTATCTAAATTTGCATCATACAAGTCCTCTCTTATATTGCTTATTCTTATTGTTTTTTTACCCAAATCAAATCCCTCCTATTCGTATTCTTCCTCATCTTCAAGTCCTGCCTCATCAGTTATCTCAACATACTCTCCTATAATGCAGAGAGCTTCATCATAACTATTAGAATTAAAAACTCTATTAGACATTTCTTTTGATTCTTCTTGCATTCCATTTCTTTTTAATGTTCTCGATGCAATTCCAACTAAATTAAATATATTTCCATCTTGTCCTATCAAAGCACATTTTGGTTTTTCCATTATTCAAATTCCTCCTCTTCTTCTAGACTATATCTTAAATCACATTCTTGCATTAGATATCCTTGTTCTGTTTTTATCATACCTTTATCATCAGAATATTCTTCTCCTAGTTTATCTAAATCAGCATATTCCATTAAGTCCTCTATATCTATTTCACCATTATATACTAATCTTCTTCCTAGTTCCTCATTATTATCAGCTTCAATTAATTCAAAGCAATTAATGTTACTTGCAAATTTAATTGCATCTTTCATATTAGAAATTACTTCTCTTTTTGCTTCCAATATGGCTAATAATTTGTCTCTATCTTCTGAACAAAAATTACTTATAATTTTATGAAATTTTTTCATCTCATTAAATGGTGTTGTATATCCTGACTCACTAGCTCTAGCGATTAACCTATTTATTTCATCTGTTATATTAGATGAAAATGTTGGATTATCTCTACAAATAATTTCACACTCTTTTATATGAGTATCCTGTATATTTAAATTCTTATAATCTAATCCTAAATAGTTGAAATCTTTTTCTAACTCCTCTGAGTCTTTTGGTATTAAAATTTTTATTTCTTTATAATCTTCTGATTCTTGATATTGATATTTATTTACTATATCTAATCTTATATAAACCATCTTTCCTCCTTAAGACTCTCTCGCACGAGAATCGATTTTGTGGCTTTTTTATTTCATATTGGAATAGTTTTACCTTTATAAATTACTCAAATTCTTCTGTTTCCTCTGTTTCAATATTCTTTTGAGTTCCATTTGCTCTATAAACTTCTTCTCCTCTTTTGTTAAGTACAAAAACTTCTAATTTATTGTTTAAAGAGTCTTGAAGATACTCTTTTTTATATTTCTCTGCATATCTTTTTGCATCTTCTAATTCAACTGTACCTGCAAGTAGTCCACCATTACTATTTTTTACTTGATACTGTACATTTGGATACATTTTCATTATTTGATCCTTTGTAAAAGCCATTCCATCACTCCCCTCTTTTTGCTTTTCATATTCCATCATTTCTTCTACTAAACTAATTTTTTCTTGTGTTTCTTCCCATTCTTTAACATATTGTTTTTTAGGTTTGTTCATTAAATAATTTGCTGAATAGCATAGAAGATTATGGCACAACATATCTTCAAATTCTTTCAATAATTCAAATTTATTCAAATTCTTCCTCATCCTCCTGACTTTGTTCTTTGTTTAGAACATCTTTTATTAATATATTAGTAGCTTTTATTGTGTTTTCATTAAACTCCCTTTGCCAAGCTCCCTCTTTTCTTGACCAATGAAATCCTCTTGCTTTTAATGCTGTTCTTACTTCTTCATCAGGTATGTTGTCAAAAATCAATTGAATACGATTTATTTCTTTATTATGAATCGCTTTGCCACCTGTAAATTCAATATCCTTAAACTCTATTTCGTCTAATTTTTCAAGTCTTGCGATTCGCCTTTTAGTTTCTCGTATTCTAGCTCCAATATTTTGCAACTGCCAAGATGTATGATCTTCATCTGTTTTTATCAATTCTTTTTGTTTTTCTAAATACTCCAGTTTATCTTTTAATTTTTGGATAGCATTAGGGTCATCATTATAAATCACTTTGCTATTTTCTACTGACTCTGCCCTGTCTTTGTAATATTGACTCTTTTTATCTTCTTCAATTGATTTTCTAGTATCTTCCCAAGCTTTCTCGTGTAATCGTCTGGCTTTCTTTTCTGAATGATGTCCTATTATTATTGGCTGTCCGGGTGTCATTTCCAAAATTCTATTAGCTGTTGAATTACTATATTGAGCCGACCTTTCTTCTGCCTTTCTCGAAAGTTCCTCATATCTTATTTTTCTTGCTTCTCGTCTTTCCTCGTAATCTGATCTTCCTCCCATTGTCGATCACTCTCCTTTCCCACAATTAAACAACAATGTAAAAATAGTGTTACGATTCCTCCAAACATCGCACCACCAATAAATGTTACTAAATACATAATTCTTTCCTTTCCAATAAAAAAAGACTTATGCAAGTTGTGTTGTAGTTTAACTCTTCTACAACTCTAATTGCAAGTCTTTTTATATTTGTTTTACTTCTTCCCAAGAAAATCCTTCTCTTCCAAAATGCCCATAATTAGTAGCTTTTGAAAATATAGGTTTCTTTAAATCTAAATATTCTATTATTCCTTTAGGTGTTAAATCAAATGAATCTTTTATAATTCTTATAATATCTCCCTCTGGTATGATATTTGTTCCAAAGCAATCTATAAAAATAGATAAAGGCTCACCAATTCCTATTCCATAGCTTATCTGTAATTCACATTTTCTTGCTATTCCATTGATAACAATATTTTTCGCTATATGTCTTAACATATATGATGCAGACCTATCAACTTTTGTAGCATCCTTTCCTGAAAAAGCTCCCCCTCCGTGTCTAGCATATCCTCCATAAGTATCTACTATAATTTTTCTACCAGTTAATCCTGTATCAGCAACAGCTCCTCCAACAACAAATCTTCCTGTAGGATTGATTAATATTTTTGTTTCTGCATCTACCATATCATCTTCTACTACTGGTTTTATTACATATTCTATAATATCATTTTCTAACTCATCCATATCAGTATCTTCTGTATGTTGTGTAGAAATTAGAATAGTATCAATTCTAAAAGGTACATCGTTCAAATATTCTATTGTAACTTGTACTTTTCCATCTGATTTTAAATAAGGAATTATCCCTTTTTTTCTTACTTCTGTTAATCTTTGTGCCAACTTGTGTGCAGTATCTATTGCATATGGCATAAAGCTGTCAGTTTCATTACAAGCAAATCCAAACATTATGCCTTGATCTCCTGCACCTCCAATGTTAACTCCCATTGCTATATCACCACTTTGTTTTGTAATGTTGATATCAATATCGCAGGTTTTATAATCCATATTATATCTAGCATCATCATAGCCTACTTCTTTTAATTTTTCTCTTACTATACTTTCTATATCTATAATTGCATTTGATGTGATTTGCCCTGCAACTACTACTTTGCCATTCGATATAAATGTCTCGACTGCAACTCTTGAATTTTCGTCTTGTTCTAAACAAGCATCTAAAATAGAGTCTGAAATGAAATCACATACCTTATCAGGATGTCCTTCAGTTACAGACTCACTTGTTAAATAATATTTTTTATAATTTTTCATTTATTAAAATTTCCTCCTTTTACTTCGCACCACAATTAATTTTGTGGCATTTTTTATACTAATATGGGATATTATCCCAACTAAATCCTTTCATTCTATATTTTTTTACTTCCTTTGTATAAATCATAAATACCTTTTCTTTACTAAATCTTGTAAGGTATTTAAAAAAAGATAATAACTCTTGTATTATCTTTTGCTTATATTTAGTTCCTATATCAGAATAATTTAGATACTCATTATCTACATAAATGGATGCAATTCCATCTATTATAATACTATATAAAATTTTTTTCTCATAAACACTAAACTCGTCAAATTCTTTAATTTTAGTTTTTGTATTATGATTAATAAATAATAGTAACAAAGAAGATATGCTCTTTATAACTTTCTTATCTACAACCTCAAAATCGTGTAGGTAAATCAAATTATCTGCTAATATATTTACTAATATTATTTTTGAATCTTCAGACATTTTATTATAATAATTTTTTATTTTTATGTTTTCCATTTTTCCTCCTTACTTTTTTTCAAAAAAACAAAGTACATAAAATGTACTTCGCTTATTGGAAAGAAACAGTTATTTCAATTTTTTTGACCTAGCCACCGCATACCACCTTGCGATTTCAGACCTTTAATTTTTTAAATTTTTCACTATTTTTTATGATTTTTTATCTTTTTTTCAAAAATTTCATTTTCAAAAATCTCAGTATTTTCAGCACTTTCAGAGGTTACTTAAGACATAGCAACGAAACACACTCGACATGGCTTGTATATGGAAACATATCAATAGGCTTAATTGTTTTTATATCATAAAATTGTTCCAATTCTTTTAAATCTCTTACTAGAGTTGCTGGATTACAACTAATATAAATTAATTTTCGTGGTTTTATATTTAAAATATTTTGAATAGTTGTTTTATCAAGTCCTTTCCTTGGAGGATCTACCATTACAACATCTGGAATTATTTTTCTTGTTTCAATTAAATTATCTAATACTTTTTTAACATCACCTACAATAAACTCTGTGTTTTTTATATTATTCATTTTTGCATTTTCTATGGCATCTTTTACTGCTTGCTCTACAATTTCGATACCATAAACTTTTTTCGCATATTTTGCCATAAATAGTGAAATTGTCCCTATTCCACAATATAAATCAAAAACAATATCTTCACTAGTTATATTAGCAGATTCTACAGCTATATTATATAACTTTTCTGCTTGAATTGGATTTACCTGATAAAAAGAAAGTGGAGATATTTTAAACCTGAAGTCTCCCAATTTGTCTTCTATATAACCATTTCCATATATAGTTCTATTTTCTTTTCCCATAATTACATTTGTGTTTTCTGTATTAATATTTACTACTATTGTTTCTATCATTGGAAATTTGTTTATAATTTCATTAACTATAACATTTTCTTTTAGAAAATGTTTCCCATTTATAACTAGAACACACATAAATTGCCCTGTTTTTAATCCGTTTTTTATTACTATATGCCTCAATAGTCCTTTTTGAGTTTTCTCATTATAAATACTTAAATTATTTTTTACCCATAAATTAAAAATATATCTTGCTATTTCTTGTGATTTTTCGTTTTGTATAAAACATTTATCTATTTGTATAATATCATGTGTTCTATTTGCAAAAATGCCAAAGCATGGATTTCCTTCTTTATCAAATCCTACTGGATATTGCGCTTTATTTCTATAAAAATATGGGGTCTCCATACCTAATGTATCTAAAACTTCTATTTCACTTTTTAAGTTTTTAGATACTAAAGCTTGCACAGCATTTCTTTTAATTTCTAATGTATAATTATAATCTATATGCCTTAAACTGCATCCCCCACATCTTTTAAAAGTATTGCAGTCGTTTTCTTCTAATCTATGTTTAGATTTTTTTATAATATTAACCACTTTAGCAAATGCATATGATGTTAAAACTTTTAATATTAATATTTCTGCTTTTTCCCCTTTTATTGCACCTTGCACAAATACCGTAAAATTATCAATTTTTGTTATCCCTTCGCCTTCAAATCCATTATCCAATATTTCTACAATATATTTTTCATTCTTTTTTAACATTGTTCCTATATATCTCCATAAAATAAAACTTTAATAATATTATATAGTATTTACCACTTTTTGTAAATAATTTATTAATAAATTTTAAAAATTATGTAAATTGTGGTATAATATAAGGTAGGTCCAAATGGATACTTTTTATTACATAAGAAGGAGGTCATATATATGACAACGAATTTTAGAGAAATGCAGTTAAATAAAGGCTTTGGCGAAGTAGAATATCTTCTTCGGATAAGCAATGTACGAAAAGATTGCATGGGATATACTCCTCTGCTATCAGCCATTATGGCTTATTTGCAAAATTCTAACTTGAATTTTGAACAAATATTGCAAATAGGTTTTGAAAATTCTACAGCCGCCATACGAAACACAGAAGAATGTTTTGAATCTATGAAAGATGCTCTTCAGGACATTTACACAGGGCATCCGGAAAAAGTATTAGATGACAACGTTGTCTATATCTTTATCCAAAACATTAGTGCAGAAGTTCGTATGAGAGAACTTCTCAAAATGAGAATTTTAAATAATGGTCTAAAGGCTGGTGAAGAAACAATTTCAATCATAGTTCACTTAGCCATACGGGAAATTATGAAACCTGAGGACGACTTTGAGAAAATTGTAAAGCACACAACAGGCAAAATGGGATATCCTGATGTAAAAACTTTACTTTTTAAAGTATTTCCTATTGTTTCCAATGTTGACATTAAGGAGTGTGTTCAAAGAGCAACTCAAGAAATAAAAAACCCGAAAGATAAGGCTATAGCTCAAAAAGAGTTTCTGAAGCCTTATGTTGATGAATTAGAAGAGGTAGTTAATGAGTTAATTGCTAACTACTTGCATCTTCATTTCTAAAGCATTTCTCTGCCACCGGAAACTTTTATAGTTTTCGGTGGTTATCTTTTACAAATTTTATTATTGACATTTTTATAAAAAGATATTAATATATATAGTAAATAATAATAAAGGATGTTAAAGTCATGTTACAACTAATTGTAAAACTAATTTGTATTATAATAATATTTTGTGGAATAATTTTAATATATGATGCCAGAACTATTACAAAGAAATTTTTTGGTTTTGGTGATCAAAATGAAGGTTCTACTGGGCTAAAAATGATTGGATTTATTCTTTGTATTGTTGGGGCACTTATTATATTGTTTATAAATTAATTCAAAAATCTTGACAAATAAATTAAAAATGTGCTATTATAATTATTGTTATTATATGCGGATGTGGCGGAACTGGTAGACGCGCTGGTCTTAGGAACCAGTGCCTATGGCGTGGAGGTTCGAGTCCTCTCATCCGCACCAAAAAGCGAGTTTTTTAAAAAACTCGCTTTTAACTTTATTTAACATTTTTCAAATTTCTATTCTTTTATTAAACTTATCATCAACTAATTTTTTCAATTGTATGTTTTTCTCTAATTTAGGATCCTCTAAAATTATTCCTTGGGCCACTTTTTGTACTTGTTTTAAAATAGGCATATCCTCAAAAAGATTTGCTATTTTAAATTCAGGTAAACCATGTTGCATAGTTCCAAAGAAATCTCCAGAACCTCTTAATTCTAAGTCTTTCTCAGAAATAATAAATCCGTCATTTGTATCGCACATAACTTTCATTCTTTTTCTTACAGTGTCGCTTTTTCCTTCATACTTTAAAATACAATAAGACTGATATTCTCCCCTACCAACTCTACCTCTCAATTGATGTAACTGTGCTAATCCAAACCTTTGAGCATCTTCTATAACCATTATATTAGCATTTGGAACATCTACTCCAACTTCTATTACAGTTGTAGAAATCAAAATATCAATTTTATGTTCTTTAAATTGCAACATAATCTCGTCTTTTTCTTTTGGTCTCATCTTTCCATGGATATATTCAACTCTATATTGAGGGAATATATCTTTTTTATACTTTTCACAAAGATTTATTACTGACTGTAAATCCATTTCTTCGTTTTCTTCAACTAAAGGACATACTATATATGCTTGTCTTCCCTCTTCTATTTGTTTTTGTATAAATCCATTCACTCGTTCTTCTAGCTTTTTGCTTACAGCAAATGTCTCTATTTTCTTCCTATTTGGAGGAAGCTCATCTATTATTGAAATATCTAAATCTCCATATAATATTAATGCTAGTGTTCTCGGAATCGGAGTAGCTGACATAACCAAAATATCTGGATTATCACCTTTTTCAGCTATTCTAGTTCTTTGTTTAACCCCAAATCGATGTTGTTCATCTGTAACAACTAATCCTAAATTTTTGAATTCAACATTTTCTTCAATTAAAGCATGTGTTCCTATTAAAATGTCAATATCTCCATTTTTTAATCGTTCTAATAATTCTGTCTTCTTCTTTTTAGTAATTCCTGATATTAAAAGCTCACATTTTATATCTAGCTTTTTCAAAATGTTATTGAAATTTTCTAAATGCTGAGTTGCAAGAATTGCAGTTGGAGCCATTATAGCTGCTTGATATCCTGATTTTACTGCTTTATATGCTGCACACATTGCAACAGCAGTTTTACCTGATCCAACATCTCCTTGTAACAGCCTATTCATAGGTCTTTTTCTTTCCATGTCTGATTCAATTTCTTCTAATACTCTTAATTGAGCTTTAGTCAATTTAAAAGGAAATTGGTTTATTACATCTGATATTTTAACATTTTTATCAAATTCTATACCATCTTCTTCTGTTAAATAATTATTTTTTAATACAAGTAATGCGAGTTGAGTAGAAAGTAGTTCTTCAAATACTAGTCTAGTCCTTGCTTTTTTATAATCTTCTAGATTTTTAGGAAAATGAATTGAAACAATTGCTTCATTAATTCCACATAAATTATTTTTCTTTAAAATGTCTTCTGGTAAAAATTCCTTTAAATTTCCCTTTACCTCCATTATAGCATTTTCCATAATTTTTCTTAACGTGTTTTGAGATAATTGATATGTTAGTGGATATATTGGAACAATTCTACCTGTATTTTGTGTTTTTTCTGCCTCATCAAAAACAGGCGAAACCATTTCAATTTTTCCATATTTATTGGAAATTTTACCATAAAACCTATATCTTTTCCCTTGCTCAAATTTAGTTTTAAGATATGGCTGGTTAAACCATGTT
>CAWVFT010000065.1:0-22941 GCA_963928635.1 Bacillota bacterium
ATTTTTATACTATTAATATAACAGCATTATGCAAATAATACAAAAAAGTAAAATTTACGTGATACACAATAAAATTTGCATATAACGTAAGTTTTTTAGTTGTTTTTCACATTTTATATATAGATTTTTTATAAAATTCTACCCTTTCAGTCTAAAATCATAAAATATTACGTTTAACGTAATATAAAAACACAGGAGGCTAACAAATGGAAAAATCCCCTGTGTTTTTTACTTTAAATATTGTTATTTAAAGCTATATAATTAATCTAAACTATTGCAACTAGCCTAGAATAATTAACTTGATTATACAAAAAATCTATATAAATTTCAATATATTTTAAATTACAGGAGAGAAACTCTACCCTCCTTTCATGATAGACGGCTCTAAGCTCCTGGACTTCCGCCCATCAAGGCAAAATTCCTGTTCTTCCATTTGTTAGCCTCCTTTTTTATGTATTCTATAAGTAAAAAAATCAATTATGATTAAGGAGATAACAAATGTTACTTCCAGAAGTCCAAGCAGTTGCAATACTTGGACATTAATCATAATTGATTATCAAGCATTACAACTTGACGAATAGCTTTTAGCCATTCTTCTATCTTATAGTATTTCCATTATACCATATTTTGGTAAAAATATCAATTTCTTAGAGGCTCTAAGTTAATCATTGATAAAAATAGAAAAATATGTTATAATCACATTATGTTAAGTAAGCTAAAGGTGGTGATTATGTGCCTAGTTTTGATAAAAAAGTTTTTGGAGAAAATATCAAAAAATTTAGAAGAGCTAAAGGATTGAGCCAAGAAAATCTGGCAATGGCAATACATAAAACACCTGCCACGATTGCTAGATATGAAAATGGCGAAATTACACCTAATGCAGAACAAATCTATCTAATTTGTAACGAATTAGATATTTATGAATATGAACTTTTTGATAGTATGCAAAAAATTAATAATCTTGAAAATACTAAAAATCCATTTAATACAAATATACTTTATTTATACTATATAGCATATTATCCTAAGACTAAAAAATATGGTAAAGGCAAATTTAGATTAAAACTTATTCCAAAACCTGATTTATGCAAAGTTGATTTTATAGATTATAAAAAAGATTTTATTTACCTATCTGGTTATTTAGAATCAGATAATCATATTGCCGTGTTTGTTTTTGAAAATTATAAAGAAAATAACTTACGTTTTGAACTTTCACATATTATAGTTAATATTGCGAGAGGTACGAATAAGTTAATGTTAGGAACTTTTCATTGTACCAATGGACAATATATTCCTAGTATTAGAAAATGTATCGTTTCTAAAAAAGATATTGATTTTACTGATGAGCTACTAGATAGATTAAAGATTACAGATTTAGAAAAAGAAAGTTTAAATAAACATGATATTCTATATCTTGATATAACGGATACCTACACTTTTGAAAATGAATAATTCAATAAATGAATGTAAGATAACACCTAAAATATAAAATGTAACTATATTTTAGGTGTTATTTTCATGGTACGTAAACTGATTTTTTAAAATTCCATATTATGCTATTTTATGCACATTACAAACAGAACATATTTTCAATCTTTCTTACAAATTCTTACAAACTCTTACAATTTCATACATTTTAGTGAATTTTCTTACAAAAATACATTTCTCCCCTATTTCCCTGTATCATGTAAACAGTTCGAACAAACACAAGGTTTCTAGAAATCTAAAATTTTTGAAAAGAGGTTTTAGAATATGAAAAATCCAAAAAAGAAAAAATTATCTTTTACAAAAGATAAAAAAGAGTTTCAATCAATTATTGAAACAATCATTGATACTGAAACAATCATTAAAATGATTGAAGATAACTATTATCAAACATCTATGCAAGATGTAGATAATGCAGATGTAAGTATCAACCATTTAGAAAATATTTTTACAAACGAAACTTATTATCTCGCAATGAAAATCGTACCTGTACTTGAAAGAAAAGTATTGTATCTTTCATATATTGAAAATTGTAGATTAAATGATATTTGCAAAAGATTAAAACTACAAAAAAGAGAAGTTATACTACTAAGAAACAAAGGGATAGCCCACTTCAAACATAATTTGGAACTTTTATATAAAGCAAATAGATTGAAAAAAGGTGGTAATTCACAATGAAAATAAAAAGAAAAATCAACACGCATTTAATGAATAAAGCAAATCATACAAATTCAGTTAGAGTTATATATAAAAAAGCTGGACAAACACCAACAGTTAAAATTATTCCCAATATATTCACTCTAAAAAAAGCTATTATAAAAAATCAACTTGATATCATCCCTTATGAAAGTCTTTATATAATTTGCAACAATAAACAATTAATGAAATACATGCAACCTAATATTGTATTACCTTTTAGGAGTATTAAAGGAGATTTCATTCTTATCAATATAGACAAACAAGAACGTGAATTTAAAGGACTTTCACAAGAGGACATTATTTGGTATACACAAGACTTAATTAACAAAAGTTTTAATAATAATACAAATAATATTTTAAAAGCTATTTCAAAAGAATATAAGCAAAAAGCAATTACTTACAGTGAACGAGGTTTTGAAAATATTAGCAATACAAATTTTGAAAAAGCCTTATTACAAGTATTAGTAGATATAGAGTTGATTTTATCTAAAATATTAAAAAGTGAGGTATTCAAAAATGAATAATATAAATATACAAGAAAAAGTAATTGATACTAAAGAAAAAACTCTAAAAGAACAAATGATAATTGAAGCTTTAAAACACTTAAAAGACCCTTTTATTAATTTAACTGTATCAGATGTCGCAAAAGATTTAAAAATGGGTTTAAATTTAACTAATAAGCTTTTTAAAGATAAAAACTTTCCTTCTGTAAACATTGGAAAACAAAAAACAGTTACTCTTCTTGCTTATCTTATTTGGAAAATGGAAAAACATGAAAACATTGAAAGGACAGAAATAAATAATAAATAAAAATAATATAAGAAATAATAAACCTTTTTATGATAAGAAAAATAAAAGATATAGTTTAAAAGTAACTGTTAAAGAGGGAGAACCTCGCCAAACTGTTTATGGAAAAACAAAATCCGAAGTATATGATAATGCAGAAAAATTACTATATAAATACAATAATGTTAATTATATTGTCAAAAACGGAATTGAATTTTTAGAATTACTTAAATATAATTTAAATCGTAGAGATAAAGCAGGATTGATAGGAGATTCTCACTACAATAGAATTCAAAGATTGTTTAAAAGAATAGCAAAGTCAGATATTGCTCATAAAAATGTAAAAAATTTAACAGAAGAAGATTATCAAGAATTTTTTATAGAACTATCCAAAGAATATGCTAAAAACACTTTTGACAAATTTTATAGTGAAATTAAACTAGGACTTGAATATGCTTTTAGGAAACGCATCATTGACGAATTTCCAATCGATAGTAAAGTTAAGCCCCGTTGTACTAAAACGACAAAAAAAATTATTGGATTAACAATAGAACAACAAAAAGTGTTTACAAAATACATAGAAGAAAGTTCTTTAAAAGATTATCCATATAAAAACGCCTCTTTACTGCAAATGTACATGGGATTAAGAATTGGAGAAGCAAATGCTTTAAGCTTAGAAGATATTGATTTAGATAAAAAGCAAATATATATACATAAAACAGTTATCTTAGATAGAAATGAACAGCCAATTATTAATGAGAATACTAAAACTGAAGCTGGTACTCGTATTCTTCCAATACCAGATAATATATTGCCCTATCTAAAAGAACAAATGGAAATTGCTAAAACTCATAAAAATCATTTATTGTTTGTAAATTCGAAAGGCGATATAGTACGTGAGCCCTCTTCTAATAGTCAGTTAAAAACAAGACTTATTAATTTAGGTATTTATCAAAAAAATATGGCAACACATGCTCTACGACATACTTATGCAACAAGAAATATTGAAGCAGGTATTGAACCTATTATTCTTTCTAAATTGATGGGACATTCTGATGTATCTGTAACACTTAAAACTTATGTAACAATATTTGACGAAGTAAAAGCAAAATCCACTAAAGAAGTTTCTAAATACTATGACAGAATAGGAGTATTTAAAGATAAATTAACAGATGATAATGAAGAACAAGAAATTTTTGAAAATAACAAAAAATCACATTCAAATATTATTTATTTTCCAACATCAAAAATCGTCGCAAACGATTGGAACGAGCGATAAAGAAGTTCAAAAAGACTTCAAAACGAATTTTTTGAAGTCTTTTTAAAGTCTTTTTTATAAATTTTGAAAAATTTTTAAAAATAATGAGAGAGGTTGAAAGAGGTTTCGCTCTAAGCAAAAACCAATTTGCACTTACAGTTTCTAAGAATTTTTTACAATTTTTTAAAAAAATGGAGCAATTCTTACTCTCTCAGCCAAAAGCTCTGATTTTCTTAAAAATCTCTTGGAGCCAATAAGCAGAATCGAACTGCTGACCTACGGGTTACGAATCCGTTGCTCTACCAACTGAGCTATATTGGCATAGAAAAATAATATATTAAAAATAACCAATTGTCAATGGTAAAACTATACAAAAAGCAAAAAATATGGTATACTAAATAATGTCAAACAAAAGTGATTAAAAGACAAATCACATAAGTAAAAATAAAATACAAGAAAGAAGGATGAAAATGGGATTTTTCGATAAATTGAAAACAGGATTAAACAAAACAAAAAAATCATTTGACGAAAAAATAAACAATGTATTTAGTAATTTCAGAAAAGTAGATGAAGAATTTTTAGATGAATTAGAAGAAGTGCTAATAATGTCAGATATAGGAGTAGAAACATCAACAAAAATAATAGATAGTTTAAGAGAAAAAATAAAAAAAGAAAAAATTGAAGGAGAAGAAGAAGTAAAAAAAGCATTAAGAGAAGAAATGCAAAAAATACTAGATGTTGCAGACATATCATTACATCTAAACACAAAACCATCAGTAATATTAGTAATAGGAGTAAATGGAGTAGGAAAAACAACATCAATAGGGAAAATAGCAAATAGATTAGCACAAGATGGAAAAAAAGTAGTAGTAGCAGCAGCAGACACATTTAGAGCAGCAGCAGTAGAGCAATTAGAAATATGGGCAAAAAGAGCAGGAGCAGGAATAGTAAAAAGAGAAGAAGGAGTAGACCCAGCATCAGTAGTATATGATGCAATAAAACAAACAAAAGAGCAAGGAGCAGATATATTAATAGTAGATACAGCAGGAAGATTACATAATAAGAAGTATTTGATGGATGAATTAAATAAAATACAAAAAGTAATCAACAAAGAAATGCCAGAAGCAGATAAAGAAGTATTATTAGTAATAGATGGAACAACAGGGCAAAATGCAATTTCACAAGTAAAAGCATTTAAACAAGAAGCAGATATAACAGGATTAGTATTAACAAAATTAGACGGAACAGCAAAAGGCGGGGTAGTATTAGGAATAGTTGAAGAAAACGAAATACCAGTAAAATTCATAGGTGTAGGCGAAAAAATAGACGACATGGAAATATTCAACTCAGAAGATTTTGTAAAAGCAATAATCTAGAAAATAAAATTAAAAACACATAGATAAACTAAATTTTTAAAGGAGGAATAAAATGCCTGAAAATAAAAATATAAAAAACAATGCAACCGAAAATAGTAAACAAAATATTAAAGCAGAAGTAAACAATATAAAAACAAAGCAAAATACAAAAAAAGACAGAAGTAAACTTAGAATGTTACTAGTAATAATATTCATATTAATTTTCTTAGGCATAACATTTATTGTTTTAAGAGGAAACTATTTAGAATATAGAGAGCTTGGAGAAGCATATGTAAATGAATTTATTACAAACTTAAAATATCAATATGGAATAATGGCTATAAATTTTGTATTTTTATACATAGTAATATATTTTACAAATAGAGGAATAAAAAAGGGGTTAAAAGAATTTTTTGATAAAGAAAAAAAAGAAATGCCAAAACTTCCAAACAAATCTATATCATTAATAGCCTCTGCAATAGTAAGTGCAATAGTATCATATATGTTTACACAAAAAATACAATTATTTTTCAGTAATGCAGCATTTGGAAAAGCAGATTCAATTTTCGGACTAGACATAGGATACTATATATTCCAAAAACCTGTAATTGAAGGAATATTATCATATTTGATGTGGCTAATAGTAGGTTTATCAATTTACATGGCAGCATATTACATAATAACATTTAATAGATGCTTTAATGGCGTAGATAGAGATGAATTAAGAGAAAGCCTATTTATGAAGAAACTAGAAAGAAATATAATACTAGTAGCAATAATAATAGGTTTATCAACAGTAGTAAACACACAAAACATATTATTTGGTACAATAACAACAATAGAAAATTCAGCAACAACAAGTATTCAAGGAACACAAGCAAATATAGAACTTACAGGGGCAAATTACACAGATGTCACAATAGAAAGATGGGGATATACGATATTTGCAATAATTATAGTAATATGCGCATACTTCGCAGTAAAATACTTTAAAAAGAAAAATACAAAAAAAGTAATAATGAGTGTGGCAGTAATTCCAATATATTTAATAGCATTTTTTATAGTGCTTGTAGGTTTTGATTTAATATTTGTAAATTCAAGTAAACTTGATAAAGAAAAAGCATTTATAGAAGATAATATAGAAAATACATTAAGTGCATATGATATAAATATAGAAACAGTAAACGTAGAAAGTTCAGGAACAATAACAGAGCAGGAAGTAAGAGAAAATAGAGATATAATAAATAATATACCAATAATTACAGAAAATATAGTTTTAGAGACATTATCAGATAATCAAACAAATACAGGATATTATTCATATAAAACTGCAAATCTTGCAAAATATGATATTGACGGAGAAAATAAACTAGTATATGTATCTCCAAGAGAGATATCAAACACAGAAAGAACATATAACAACAAAACATATGAATACACACATGGTAGAGGCCAGATAGTAACATCTGCAAGTGAAACAACTGAAGACGGAAAGATAGAATATATCCAAAAAGAAGTTTCAGGAGAAGACGAAAAGTTAAATACGGAAGAGCAAGGAATATATTTTGGATTGAATACTGAAGGAATAGTTGCAACAAACACAAAGTCCCAAGAAGAGTATGATTATACCGATAAAAAAGGAGAAGAATATACAACTACATATACAGGAAATGCAGGGTTAAACTTAAGATTTTTGGATAGACTAATATTAGGAATAACTAAAGGTGACTTAAGATTAGCTTTTTCGAGCGAAATAACAGATGAAAGTAAAATTTTAATAAACAGAAATATAGTAGAAAGAACAAAAAAAGCAATGCCATATCTATTATATGATGAAGAACCATATACAGTTGTAACAAATGAAGGAAAAATTATATGGGTATTAGATGCATATACAATATCTAGTAATTATCCATATTCACAATACACAACTATTCAATATGATGGGGCAAACAAAAAGATAAATTATATAAGAAATTCTGTTAAGGTAACAATAGATGTATATGATGGAACAATTACATATTATATAACAGATGAAACAGATCCAATTGCAATGGCATATAGTAATATGTATGAAGGATTATTCCAAAAAGATATACCAGCAGATATAGCAGAACATTTTGTTTATCCTAAATATTTATATAATGTACAAGCAGAATTATTAAAAACATATCATAATTTAAAAGCTGATATAATATATAGAGCAGATGATATTTGGGATTTCGCAAAAGCTAATAAAAGTAATATTGCAAGGTCATCAGGAAGTATATTAGAACCATATTATACAATGGTAGAAGATGAAGGAGAAGAAGAAATAGGTTTAATACAAATTTATACTCCAAGAAATAAACAAAATTTAATATCATATCTAGTAGGAACAACAGAAGGAGAAAACAATAAATTAGTATTATATAAATTTTCAGAAGATAGTAATATAATAGGACCAATGCAATTAGAACAACAAATAGAACAAGATGATGCAATATCAGCACAAATAGAAAGTTTAAATACAACAGGTACTAGAGTAACAAAAGAAATGATTTCAGTACCAATTAATAATACATTACTATATGTAGTACCTGTATATCAAGAATTACTAAATGACCCAAATAATAATATACCAACAGTCAAAAAAGTAATTGTGTCATCAGGAAACAAAGTAGCAATTGGAGATAATTTTAATGAAGCTTTGCAAAACTTATTATCAAAAGAAGCGGTTAATATAGAAGTAGAAAATACTGACAACATAGATGGATTAATTGACTCAATAATAAAGGCAAATGATAATTTAACAGAATCAACAGAAAATAATGACTGGGAAATGATAGGAACAGATATAAGAAGATTACAAGGATTAATTAATTCATTAAAAACATTGGAAGAAGGAGATAATCAAAATCAAACAAGTAATGAAAACACTATAAATTCAGGAAATGTTATTGATGATACTAATATAGTTACAAATAATACTAAAAACAATGTAACAGAATAAGTATAAAATACTAAAAAAAATCCATCTTAAAAGTAGGTGGATTTCTTATGTTTGTAAAAAAGAAAAAATATAATATTTTAGAAAAAGCAATAGAACAGCTAAATAAAACACTGCAAGAAGGCAACATATCAGAATTAGCAATGCTATTAGGAAATAAAAAAGAAATGCTTAAACGAAATCTAATAGCAGGTATTTTTAGAGGCATTGGAATAGGAATTGGTGTTACAGTTATAACAGCAATTTTAATAATATTGTTACAAAGAATAGTTGCTTTAAATATACCAATAATTGGAGAGTATATAACAGATATAGTTGATATTGTTCAAAAAAGTAGATAAAATTGGAGTATTTTTCTTTCTAATTTAAATTTATATATTTTTATGTAGTACAATATTCTTGCTATTTTTTCAGATATGTAGTAGAATACAAAGAAGACGGGGAAAAGTAACGGAGGTAGGAAATGGAGGAAGAAAACGAAGTAAAAAAACAAAAAGAATATATCAAAAAAGTAAAAGAAATAAATAAAAATAAAAAACCAAAATACAGTATATTAACAATGGGATGTCAGTTAAATGAAAACGATTCAGAAAAATTATGTGGGATGTTAGAAGAAATGGGATATATTAGAACAGACAACCCAAAAGAAGCAGATATAAACCTATTCAATACATGCTGTGTTAGAGAAAATGCAGAAGAAAAGCTATTTGGAAAATTAGGAGAACTAAAAAAGATAAAAGAACAAAATGGATGTATTATAGCAATTGGTGGATGTATGATGCAAGAAAAACATATTACTAAGAAAATTAAAGAGTCATATCCTTATACAGATATAATTTTTGGAACACATACTTTACACAGATTTCCAGAAGATTTATATAAAGCATTGAAAGAGAAGAAGAGAATAGAAGATGTTTTAGATGTAGAAGGAAAAATATATGAAGATTTACCAATAAAAAGAGATAGCAAAATTAAAGCATCTGTAACAATTATGAACGGATGTAATAACTTTTGTACATATTGTATAGTACCATATGTAAGAGGAAGAGAAAGAAGTAGAATGCCAAAAGATATTATACAAGAAGTAGAAAAATTAGCAAAAGAAGGATATAAAGAAATAACATTATTAGGTCAAAATGTAAATTCATATTTAAGAGTTGAAAAAGAAAAAAATATTCCATTTGAAGAATATGAAGGAGTAAATTCATTTGCAACATTGTTAAAAGGAATAAATAAAATCGATGGAATTAAAAGAATAAGATTTGTATCACCACATCCAAAAGATTTTACAGATGATGTAATAGAAGCAATTGCGAAATCTGATAAAGTATGCAAATTAATTCATTTGCCACTTCAATCAGGAAACACAAAAGTATTAAAAGATATGAACAGAAAATATACAAAAGAACAATATTTGAACTTAGTAGAAAAAATGAAATCTAAAATACCAAACTTAACATTATCAACAGATATAATAGTAGGATTCCCAGGAGAAACAGAAGAAGAATTTGAAGATACTCTAGATGTTGTAAGAAAAGTAAAATTTGAGCAAGTATATATGTTTATATATTCAAGAAGAGTCGGAACTCCAGGTGACAAAATGGAAAATCAAATTCCAGAAGAAATCAAACATAAAAGATTTGATAGATTAAAAGAGTTAGTTGAAAGTCAAATTGAAGAAAACAACAATAAATATGTAGGCACAATTCAGAAGGTTTTAGTAGAAGGTAAAAGCAAAAACAATGAGAATATGCTAACTGGTAGAACAGATAGTAATAAAGTAGTTGTATTTGAAGGAAATAAAGATTTAATAAACAAATTGATAGATATAAAAATAGTATCACAACATATGTGGTATTTAAAAGGTAGTATAGTAAAGAGATAGTAAACAGATTAATCAATTTCAAAAACTAATTGAAAAATTAGAAAAAGATATATAAATAATATGAAAGGAAATAAATTATGGCAGGAGAGCAACAATTTTCACCAATGATGCAAAGATACCTAGAAACAAAAGAACAATACAAAGACTGCATTTTATTCTATCGTTTAGGCGATTTTTATGAAATGTTTTTTGATGATGCAATAACAGCTTCAAGAGAATTAGAATTGACATTAACAGGAAAAGATTGCGGACAAGAAGAAAGAGCTCCAATGTGTGGAGTACCACATCATGCTGCAGAAATATATATATCAAGATTAATTGCAAAAGGATATAAAGTTGCAATATGTGAGCAGTTAGAAGATCCAAAAACAGCAAAAGGCATAGTTAAAAGAGGAGTTATAAGAGTTGTAACACCAGGAACAATTGTAGAAAGCAATATGTTAGAAGAAAAAAAGAATAACTATATAATGTCAATATATAAAGCAGGAATATATTTTGGAATTGCCATATGTGACATATCAACAGGAGAATTCTACTCAGCAGAAATAAAAGATAACAATAACTTTCCGCTTCTATTAGATGAACTTGCAAGATATTCACCATCAGAATTAGTAATAAATGGATTAATGTCAGATTCAACAGAAGAACTAGGTAAAATTAAGGAAAGATTCAGTTCATATATAACAAGATATGCAGATAAATTTTTTGAAAATAAAGTAGACACATTAAACTTAAGATTTAATATTCAAGACACAAATGGTAGAAAAGTAGAAAATTTTGAAGAAAATACATTAGCAATACCAGCTATAAATGCTCTAATTCAATACATAGAACAAACGCAAATGACAGCATTAGACAACATCAACAAAATAACATTATATAAAATATCAAAATATATGTCATTAGATATAAATGCGAGAAGAAACCTTGAAATAACAGAAAAAATGAGAGATAAATCAAAAAAGGGAACTTTACTTTGGGTACTAGATAAAACATCTACATCAATGGGAGGAAGACTACTTAGAAGATGGCTAAATGACCCATTAGTAGACAATGTAGAAATAAACAATAGACTAAATGCAGTAAAAGATTTGAAAGACGATATGATATTAAGAGGTGAAATACAAGAAAACCTAAAAAAAGTATATGATATAGAGCGTTTATCAAGCAAAATGTCATATGGTAATGCTAATGCAAGAGATATGGTAACTTTAGAAAATTCTTTAGCAAAATTGCCCGAAGTAAAGAAAAGTCTAGAAAATTGTTCATCAGCAATGTTAAAAGATTTATATAACAATTTAGATGAATTGCAAGACATAAAAGAACTAATTGAAAAGGCAATAGTTGATGATCCTCCAATGACTGTTAAAGAAGGAGGAATTATAAAACTTGGATATGACGAAGAAATAGACAAATTAAAAACAGCAACAACGGAAGGTAAAAACTGGATTATTCGATTAGAAGCAGAAGAAAAAGAAAAAACAGGTATAAAAAATTTAAAAGTTGGATTTAATAAAGTGTTTGGCTATTTTATAGAAGTTACAAAATCTAATTTAAACCAAGTTCCAGATAGATATATAAGAAAACAAACTTTAACAAATGCAGAAAGATTTATAACAGAAGAACTAAAAAATCTAGAAAATCAAATCTTAGGAGCAGAAGAAAAGGTAGTTAACTTAGAATATAATGCATTTACAGAAATAAGACAAGAAATTGCAAAAAATATTAAAAGATTACAAAAAACTGCAACTGTTGTTGCAACATTAGATGTACTTGCATCATTTGCACAAGTTGCAGAAGATATGAATTATTGCATGCCAGAAGTAAATAGTACAGGTACAATAGATATAAAAGGTGGAAGACACCCTGTAATTGAAAAAATAATTGGAGCAGGAGCATTTGTTGAAAATGATACATATTTAGACGAAGGAGATAATAGATTATCAATAATTACAGGACCAAACATGGCAGGTAAATCTACATATATGAGGCAAGTAGCATTAATTACATTAATGGCACAAGTTGGAAGCTTCGTTCCAGCACAAGAAGCCAAAATTGGTGTAGTAGATAAAATATTTACCAGAGTTGGAGCTTCAGACGATTTAAGTATGGGACAAAGTACATTTATGGTTGAAATGATGGAAGTTGCAACAATATTAAAAGAGGCAACAAAAAATAGCCTAGTAATTTTAGACGAAATAGGTAGAGGAACATCTACATATGACGGTTTATCAATTGCTTGGGCAGTTGCAGAATATATTGCAGACAAAGAAAAATGTGGAGCAAAAACTCTATTTGCAACTCATTACCACGAATTAATTGGACTAGAAGAAAAAATTGAAGGTGTTAAAAATTACTCAATTGCTGTAAAAGAAAAAGGCGAAGATATTATCTTCTTAAGAAAAATTGTAAGAGGCGGAACAGATGAAAGCTATGGTATACATGTAGCAAGACTAGCAGGTGTTCCAAAAGTTGTAACAGAAAAAGCAAATAAAATCTTGAAATCTTTAGAGAGGAAAAATATTCTTACAGGTCAAAAAGAGGAAAAGAAAGATAAAAAACAGGTAGAAGGACAATTTGATTTATATAATTTAAGATTAGCAGAAATTGCACAAGAATTAGATAAGGTAAATTTGAATGAGTTGACTCCAATAGATGCATTAAATACTTTAGTAAAAATCAAAGAAAAAATGGAGTAAAAAGAAATTGAATTACATACAGTTATATTCTATACAACTTTAGAAATAAAATTTATTGATTTTAGCAAAAAAATGTAGTAAAATGCATATGAAAGAGGGATAAGCATGCTAATATCAAATATTTTCAAACATATAAAATTAATTACAAAACATAAATGGGTAGTATTTAAATTAAGTTGTAAGGCAGGAATACCATGGAGAGGATTTTTACATGATTTTTCAAAATATTCACCAACAGAATTTTTAGAAAGTATAAAATATTATAATGGACATAAATCACCAATAGTTCAAGCAAGGCTTGACAAAGGATATTCAACAGCATGGTTACATCACAAGGGGAGAAATAAGCATCACACAGAATATTGGGTAGATTTTAATGCACCAGAAAAAAATCCAATAATGCCATATAAATATGTAGCTGAAATGCTATGTGATAAATTAGCAGCAGGTATTGTATATCAAGGTAAAGATTGGACTAAGGAATATCCATTAAATTATTGGATTAAAGAAAAAGATAGAATAGTGGCGAATGAAAAAATCAAAGATTTAATCACCGATTTTATGACACAAATAAGTAGAAATGGAATAGAAAAAGTACTTAATCAAAAAAATTTAAAGGAATTATACAAAAAACATTGTGACAATCCTTGACAAAATGGAAAAATACTTGTATAATTTTATATGTTATTAAATTTTGAAAAAATGAATAGATATATCAATATCTTTAGCGAGGAGGGATATATATGGCACAACCAAAAAGAAGATGGTCAAAAGCAAGAACACATTCAAAAAGATCTACATGGAAAAAAGAAGAACCAAAATTTGCTACATGCCCACATTGTCATGAACCAGTATTATCACATAGAGTTTGTAGTAATTGTGGATATTATAATGGAAAACAAGTTGTAGAGAAAAAAGAAAATGAAACTGCATGAGTAAAAGAAAGTAGTGCTTTTAAAAGTACTATTTTTTTGTATTATAGGAAATTTCGTTTCTTATAATGCAAAAAAATAGACAGAAAATTACAAATTTAGAAAAAATTTTTCAAAAAATGTATACTTTTTTTTTATGTTATGATATTATATCAGTATAATAAAAATACAAAAGAAAGAGAGGGATATACATGTTTGAAAAATTTTTAAAAAGGTCAAACTGGACTGATATTGTAATATCAATAGTATTTGCGATTTTAGGAGTACTATTAATAGTAAAACCAGCAGAAATGGTATCTGTAGTATCAATACTTTTAGGGGCAGTATTCATAGTAATAGGAGTACTTAAATGGATGGATTATCTTACATCAAGAGATAAAGAAGATTATCTATTAACAATTGCTCTAATATCTGTAATCTTTGGTGTAATTATATTGTTCTGCTCAGATGTAATAGCTGGAGTATTTAGAGTAATTATTGGTCTATGGATAATTTTAGCAGGTATTAGAGATTTCCAAACAGCTTTGGCTTGGAAAAATGTCAAATCAGGATTATGGACAGTAACTCTTGTGTTATCTATGCTTATGATAATTGCAGGTATTACAGTATTAGTAAGTACAATGTTGGCTATACAACTAGTTGGTGTGATAATAGCAATATATGCTGTATTAGATATCATTACAAGAGCAATATTTATTAAAAAAGTAAAAAATTATTTAGATGATTAATATAAAAAAAGACCAAATGGTCTTTTTTTTAATTTATACGAAATTAAAAAATATAGAATTACACAAATTTTATTGCATAAAATTTGGCGACTGAAAAATTTCAAAAAAATAGAAATAATTCAAAAAAATTTCAAAAGAAAAGATAAAAAATATATATAAAAAAATAAAAAATGGTCATAATAAAAATATATAAATAATTTGAAAAATTTAAAAATAGGAGGTTTATATGAAAAAAATATTAAATGTATTACTTATTATGACTATTTTAATGATGGTATTTTTGGTTGGAAATGTAAAAGCTATAGCTTTAGATAATGTTCAAATTTCAACAGATAAAGAAATTGTGAATCCAGGAAATGAAATAACATTAACAATTAATTTTGGCAAAGATTTAGGTGCTTACACTTTTAATATTGCATATGACAGTAATTTGTTAGAGTATGTAAGTACAGATGCAGGCACACCAAATGATGATAAAACAAGAGTGAGAATTGTATATTATGATTCAACAGGTGGTTCAAATCCTAAAAGTAGTATGCAAGTAAAATTTAAAGCAAAAGAAGGATTAACAACGTCAAATCCTACAAATTTTGCAATTACAGCAGAAGGTTTGTCAAATGCTGATGCTAGTGAAACTTATGATGATATAACAGTACCAATTGAGAAAAATATAGTTGTTGAACCAATCTATGAAAACTATGAATTTACTTTAACATATACAGGAAACCCAATAATTAATGAAGAAAAAGAAATGACATTAAGATTAATTTCATCAATGGGAAGATATTATGACCACGCTAGAATATTAGCAGAAGCACAAACACCAGAAGGAGCAAATGTTCAATTATTAGGTACAGATGAAAATAGTTTAGAACATGACCTAATAGATAGTGGTTGGGGAGAACCATCAGGATACAAAATAGGTGGAAAAGTAGATAAAGTTTTAAATCTTAGAGGAATTTTTGATAAAAAAGGTCAATATACTTTAACATTTAAATTAATAGATAGAGATAATTCAGACGCAGTTATAGCAACAAATAATTTTGTAATAAATGTAGAAAGTGAACAACCAGAAGTAACTTTGCCAGAAGAACCATCTCAAGAACCAACTTCAGGAGAAAATACAACTCCCCAAAATCCCGAAACTGCTAATAATCAAACAAACGAACAATTACCAGAAGAATTACCAAGAACAGGATATAATTTGTATATCCCAATTATATTATCAATAATATTAATTTTAGTAGTAGTAATAGTAGCATATATTAAAAATAGAAAAGTAAAATAAGGAATATGAAAGGAGATGAAATCATATGATAAATCTCCTTTTGCTTTTCTTATTGTATAGGAAATTTCCCAAGAAATTTCCGGAGCAACAATGAAAAAACAAAAGAATACAATAAATAAATTTTTATTAATATTATTGATGATTCTAATAATATTTTGTTCATATGTTTTAATTAAAATAATCCAAAGGCAAAATAATTCGTTAAACGGGGAGGTAAAAATAGAAAGAACTTCTCAAAATCAAACAATAAATACAAATAATCTAGCAAACCAAGAAAAATCAAAAGAAGATAAAGAAAAAAGGAAACCAAGAATTTTAACCGAATATAAAGGATATCTTGCTATTGCAAAATTGGAAATACCAGTTATAAATTTAGAGAGTGATGTATTAGCAGATTTTTCAGAAGAAGCATTACAAATTTCTGTAACAAAATTTTATGGAGGAAATCCTAATGAACCAGGAAATTTTTGTATATCCGGGCATAATTATGTTTTAAAAAATATGTTCCATAATTTAAAGAATTTGAATATAAATGATGAAATTTATTTAACAGATGCTTTATATGGAAAAGTAAAATATAAAATATATGATATTTTTACCGTTTATCCAAAACAAACAACAGTATTATCACAGGAAACCAATGGAAAAACAGAACTTACGCTTATAACTTGTACAAGTGATTCCAAAAAAAGAATAATAATTAAAGCTGAAAAAAATGAATAAATTTTTCCTTAAGTAACTAACTTAATGACATAAAATATAAATAAATGATATCAATAAAATATTTAAATGTCAATAAAAATTAAGATAAAAATAACAAGTTTTATTAATTATAGAAAATAAACTGTATTTTCTTAAAAACATTGATTTTTACATGTTTTAAGTGAGTTTTAAAATCATTAAGTTAGTTAATTAAGGAAAATATTAATAAAAATATATGACTTAAAACAACTTAAAATAGAAAATTAAAAGACAAAAAAGGAGAAAAAATGAAAGAAAATTTTAACAAAAAAAATAATGGAATAACATTAGCAGGATTAGTAATTACATCAATAGTATTATTAATATTAGCCGGTATAACAATAGGAACTTTATCAGGAGATAATGGAATAATTAATAATTCCGGAAAGGCAAAAGATAATACAGAAATATCAAATGAGAAAGAAATAATAGGAACGGCAGTAGTACAGGCAATGGGGAAAATAAAAGAGGAAACTTAGAAATATCAGAATTACAAGATGAGTTAAACGATATAACAAAAGTAGGGGAAACAGAAGTAAGTGAAATAAGAAAAAAATTAGTTGTTGAATTTACAAACTCTAACAGAATGTATTATATAGATGATAGTGGAAATGTATATGAATATGTATATACAGAATTAGCTATAATGGAAGATGGAAATGATTTTTATAATCGTATGGCCGATTACAAAACAAAAATTTTAACAGTAACAGTTGAATATACCTGAGAATGTTTATCAAGTATTTGATGTTTCTAAAAAACAAAATCAAAGTGTTAAAGCATGGCTTGTAGAAAATCAAGAAGAAGCAGGAATGTATAATTTGTACATAGGTGGAAATGACGGAGTAGAAACAGAAAATTGTTCTTATATATTTGCAGAATTAACTAATTGTACTGAAATAAATTTAGAAAATTTGTATACAGAAAATGTAGAAGATTTTAGCAGAATGTTTTGGAATGATACAAACTTAAAAAGTATTAATTTAAATAATCTAGATACAAGTAAAGCGACAACAATGAGTAGAATGTTCAACAGTTGTTTTAAATTAAAAAATTTAGATTTAAGCAATTTTAAAACAGACAAACTAACCAATATGCATGGTATGTTTTATAAGTGTACAAATCTAGAAAATATAGATTTAAGTAGTTTTAATACTGCAAACGTAACAAATATGAGCCAATTATTTAATGGATGTGAAAGCATAAAAAAACTTAATTTAGAAAATTTTGACGTTAGTAAAATTACATCTGTTCTTAATGGGGGATATTATATGTTTTCTAATTGTAAAAATTTAGAAGAATTAAATATAAGCAGTTGGGATGTTAGCAATTTTAAAAGTATGAGTGGAATGTTCCAAAATTGTAACAATTTAGAAATTATTTATACAAGTGAAAAATGGGGAGATAATTTACAAGTTATAACAAGTACTAATATGTTTTATGGATGTAACAGTTTAAGAGGGGTAATAAATTATGACATAACCAAAGTAGATATAACTTATGCAAATTATGATACAGGATATTTTACATACAAACAATCAGTACTTTAGCAGAATTTACAACTTTTTTGTTTTGATATTAAGGACAGGGCTTTGGCAATATTTTGCTAAAGAACTTGCTATTTTATTACTAATATAGTAAAATGTAATAAATAAAAAACAGGAGGAAAGAAATTTGTTTGATGTTATAATAATAGGTGGTGGACCTGCCGGCATATCTGCAAGTTTATATACTAAAAGAGGAAACAAAGAAACACTAATAATAAACAGTGAAAATTCCACATTACAAGAAGTAAATAAAATAGAAAACTACTATGGGTTCAAAGATGGAATAAATGGAAAAGAATTATACAAAACAGGAATAAAGCAAGCAGAAAATTTAGGAATAGAAGTAAAAACAGAAGAAGTATTAAATATAAAAATAAATGAAAAAGAATTTGAAGTAATTACAAATAAAAATACATATAAAGCAAAAGCTGTAATTATTGCTGTAGGAAATAAAAAGAATAAAGCAAAAATAAAGGGGATAAAAGAATTTGAAGGAAAAGGAGTAAGTTACTGTGCTATCTGTGATGGATTTTTTTACAGGAATAAAGAAGTTGCAGTAATAGGAAGTGGAAACTATGCCATCTCAGAAACGAATGACTTAATAAATATAGCAAAAAAGGTTACAATATTAACAAATGGAGAAAAAGCCCCAGAATTTAGAGCCGACAATGTAGAGATAAATTCTAAGTCAATAGAAGAAATTGATGGCAAAGACAAAGTAGAAAAAGTTACTTTTAATGATAGAACAAGTATAAATGCTGATGGAATATTTGTAGCCCAAGGAACAGCAGGAGGATTTGAACTTGCAAAAAAACTAGGACTATTAATAAAAGATAATCATATAATAGTAAATGAGAACATGGAAACAAATATAAAAGGAATATATGCATGTGGAGACTGCACAGGAGGACTTATGCAAATATCAAAATCAGTTTATCAAGGAATGGTTGCAGGATTAGAGGTTATAAAATTTTTAAATAATAAATAAAAGAAGGGAGAAAAATAAAATGAGTGTTATAAAATTAGAAAATTCAAATTTTGAAAATGAGGTATTAAATAGCCAAGGAAAGGTTTTAGTAGATTTTTATGCAGACTGGTGTGGACCATGTAAAATGATGTCACCAGTAATTGACAAAATTTCTGAACAATTAAATGGAAGTGTAAAAGTAGGAAAAGTAAATATAGATGAAAATCAAGAATTAGCAATAAAATACCAAGTAATGAGTATTCCTACAATTATGATTTTTACAAATGGTATACCTGTAAAAACATTTATAGGAGTTACAGATGAACAAGAAATACTAAGTGAATTAAAATAAGAAAATATAAAAATATTGCATAAAAAGGAGAAAGATGATTAAAATTATCATTTTTCTTTTTTTTAACGTAACTTTTTTTCAAAAAATGGTAATATATATATGAAGGTTATATAACTGCAGGTTTATAGGTAAAACCTAATAAAAACCTAAATACATATAAGGATAAATAAAAAATGGATAATCAAGACAAAATAATGAATTTTTATATAAATAATGAATTAGATTTAGAAAAGGTAATCCAAAAATACACAGGATATGTATACTCAATAATAAAAACCAAAATAATTAATATACAAAAAGAAGATGCAGAAGAAATAATATCAGATGTATTCTTAGCATTGTGGAATAATAAAGACAAGTTAGACCTAAACAAAAAAATAACTCCGTATATTTCTGGAATAACCAAAAATCTCATTACCAAAAAACTAAGATGTATAAAAAAATATGAAAATATAATTGATTATGATGAAAACATAATTAATATTGAAAATTTTGAGCTAAAGATAGAAACAAATGAAAAGAATCAAATAATACTAGAAGAATTAGAAAGTACAAAACCAGAAGACAAAGAAATATTTATGTATTACTATTATTATTCAAGAAAAATCAAGGAAATAGCGAAAATACTAAATATCAGTGAATCGAAAGCTAAGGTAAGGCTTAATAGAACAAGAAAAAAATTAAGACAAGCTTTAGAAAAAAGAGGATATAAAATTAATGATTAATATTTTTTTAAAAAATCCATTTTAAAGAAAGGATGATATTAATATGAAAGATGAAATAAGTATAGGAAGAATAGCAAACCTAACTAAAGAGAAAATAGCATGTCAAAATTATTTAAACGAAAAAGCAGAAAAGAACAATATTAAAATAATGAAATTTATAGCAACATTCTTTATATCAATAGGAATTACAGCAGGAGTAGTATATGCAGGAGTAATAACTTATCAAAAAGTATGGAAATTACCAGAAAAATATGATACACTAGAGCAAATGATAGAAGAAAACCGTAATACATCAACAGAAATAACTAAAGAAGATATAAATAATATAATTGAAAAACAAGAAGCAGAGGAAAAAGCTAAATATGTTATGGATAAATTTGGATTTGCAAAAAAAGATATATATAGTATAGAATTAAAGAAGAACTATATAGAAAGTTCAGATTTAATTTATCTAGTAAAAACAGAAAAGCAAACAGAAAAAGGAATTGATATATGGATAGATGCAAAAACAGGAGAAAACTTAGGAATAATAAATAATGATTTAAAATATGAAAATATAAATACAGACAAAATAGATGAAGAAACAGCAAAAATATATGCAAATGAGTTATACAACAAATTTACTACTAACCAAGAATTTAAGCTAAAATATGTTCAAGAAACACCACATTATTTTGAAAACAGTTCAACAAATGAATGGACAGCAACATTTTGCAAACAATATGATGGAATATTCTACAATTATGAAAAAATTGTTGCAACATTCTGTGTAAAAGATTCTAAAATTTACGTAGATCAAATAATCAATATGAACTTAAATATGAATTTTGAAAATAATCCAATTGTGATAACAGAAGAAGAAGCAATTGAAATTGCAAAAGAATCAAATAGCAAAATAACTTCTAACGAAATAGAAAGTATAGAATCAAATTTAGATATTAAAGATATGAACGAATTTATATATCTACAAGAACAGAGTAAGGGAGAAGATGATGGAAATACAAAAGAAACAATAGAAGATGAAAATGGTGTGCAAACATATAGAACATATAGTTTATATAAATCTGATAAAATAGTTAGAAAAGTATGGAGAATTACAATAAATTATGTTCAAGGAGAAATTGATTTAAATAATCTAAATAAATATTCTAGCAGAGATTTTTATGTAGATAGCACAACAGGAGAAATAATAGGTGGAAGATGGTCATTACCAGAACGAGTATAGGAAAAGAATTAATAAAACAAGCTGAAGATATTGGAGCATTTCCGCTTTTTAATATAATAGATTATGAAATAATGAGAGAAATGCTAAAAAATGCAACAGCAGAACAGATACAAGTTTATGCAAAACATGATTTACAAAGAATGAAGGATATGGATGCATATATTGGAATAAGGGCAAGTACAAATACTGCAGAATTAAATGGAGTTCCAAAAGAAAAAATGGAATTGTACAATAAACATTATACTTTGCCAGTACATTTTGAGGAAAGAGTAAAACATACAAAATGGTGTATTTTAAGATATCCAAATGCATCAATGGCACAAATGAGTAATATGAATACAGAAGAATTTGAAGACTTCTATTTTAATGTTTGCACATTAGATTATGAAAAAATGTCAAAAGCTATGGATGCTTTGGTTAATTTAATGAATAAAACAAAAAAAGTTCATATAATAGGTGAAGAAACAGATTTAACATTTGGTATAGAAGGAATACCAGCTGAAAAATATATGGGAACATTTAATATACCTGATGGAGAAGTAGCAACAGCACCAGTAAAAACAAGTGTAAACGGCTATATAACTTATAATACAGAGACAAGATATAATGGTGTATTATTTAATAATATTAAATTTGAGTTTGAAAATGGAAAAATAATTAAGGCAATATCTAATAAGACAAAAGAACTTAATGAAATTTTAGATACAGATGAAGGAAGTAGATATATAGGAGAGTTTGCTATTGGTTTAAATCCATATATAGAAAAACCGATAGGAGATACTTTGTTTGATGAAAAAATAAAAGGAAGTTTCCATTTTACTCCTGGAGATAGTTTGGAAGAAAGTGATAATGGTAATCGCTCTAGTATTCATTGGGATATAGTAAATATTCAAACACCAGAATATGGCGGTGGAGAAATTTGGTTTGATGACGTATTAGTAAGAAAAGATGGATTATTTGTTTTGGAAGAATTGAAACAATTAAACCCAGAAAATTTAATATAGTACAATAAAATATACATATATTGATTAAAAATATAAATAGTAACCTTATAAAATCTCCTTTCATAAAATATACAAAAGTGAAAGGAGATTATTTTATGGATTATGAATTAATGATGAATGGAAATGTCAAAATAGGACAAAAAGCACCAGATTTTACAGTCATGACAACATTTGGAGAAATAAGTTTGGATGATTATAAAGGAAAATGGTTAATACTATTCTCACATCCAGGAGATTTTACCCCCGTTTAATCTCACAATTTGGGGAAGGTTGAAA
>CAWVFT010000066.1:0-11151 GCA_963928635.1 Bacillota bacterium
GAGCTCATAGAAGGAAACGCAACAGACGGATTTGCAGTACAATAAAAAGGAAGAAGAAAATAAAAAAGTAGAGGAAATAGCTCTGTCTGCCCCTTGTGGTCGGATGAGCCTCTATTTTTTTTTGCAAAATGGAAATGGAAAAAAGATGTGAATTTATAAAAAATATTCCAGGGGTAGTATAAAAAGTGAAATAATGTAAATACTTAATGGAGAAAATAAAAAGAAAGGAATGATAAAAATGGCAGATTTAAATCAATTAGAATTACAACATTTAAGACATTTAATAGGAGCACATGAGACAGCATATCAAAAACTAAATACTTATTCAGGGCAAGCAGTAGACCCACAAATAAAACAATTATTCACAAAATCAGCACAAGACGCATTAAACACAAAACAAAAATTAATGACATTCTTAAATAATTAGTAAAAACTCAAAATTATGCATATAAAATGCAAAACAAAAAATAAAAAGGAGGAATTCATAATGGATGAAAAAACAATGGTAAATGACATTTTAGCTGGAGTAAAATCAGATTTAACAGCATATCAAACAGCAATAACAGAATGTGAGAATATATCATTAAGACAAGCATTTCAACAAATAAGAAACAACGACGAAAGTTTTCAGTATGAATTATTTAAAATAGCACAAAGCAAAGGTTATTATATTCCTGCACAAAAAGCCACGGTAACAGAAATAAACACAGTAAAAACAGAAATGCAGTAGATGCGAAGTGTGTGATGAGAGATGTGATGTGAGCGATGAGAAGTGCGAAGTGTGAAGTGTGAGGTGTGAGGTGCGTGATGCGAAATGTAAAACTAAAATCCTTTCCCCATCTCATTTCACACTTCTCATCTCTCATCTCCCACCTCCCATTTTAAAAATATAAGAAAAAGTAAATAAAATAAAGATAAACAGAAAAAACGAGAGATATTTACGGAAATTGGGAAAAGACAAATATTGAAAAAAAACAAATATTACAATAATATTACAACAGTATACAAAGGAGTTAGAATATGTTAAGAAAAATATTTGTTAATACCAAAAAATCCATAAAATTAATATTGCTAATTATAATAGCAGCATTTTTATTTATAGGTATAGTAGCTTTCTTATATAAACCCACATATAGAGTTCTAATAAATGGAGAACAAGTTGGGTATACAGAAAACAAAAGTGAGTTACAAACCAAAATTAATGATTACATAGAAAACGGAGACGGGCAAAATGTAGCATTTGTGCAAGTAGAAAACTTACCAGAATACCAACTATGTCTATTAAAAAAAGGAATTGTTACAAATGACGACGAAATATATGAAAAAATAAAATCTGAAGGAACTACATATTATAGATATTATGCAGTGTTAGAAAATCAAGAAGAAAAAGCATATGTATCTACATTTGCTGATGCAGAAAATGTAGTAAATACATTAAAAACCAAAAATAGTAGCAACATAGATAATATTACAATCGCTGAAAAATACGAAACAGAATTAAAAAATTTAATTACTAGTGATGAAGTCGTAGCTAAATTATATGTTGAGCCTAAACAACAAACAGTTAAGGTAGCTAAAGCATCAAGCAGTACATCATCTGGCAAAGTAAATACATCAACAAATATTTCTAGCAAAAAAGTTAATTTGGGAATATCATTAATTAAACCAGTATCAGGAATAATAACATCAAGATTTGCGGCATCTAGTAGAATTAGAAGTTCTTCACATACAGGGTTAGATATAGCAACATCATCAGGAACACCAATAAAAGCAGCAGCATCAGGAACAGTTTCTTTTTCTGGAAGAAAAGGTTCATATGGAAAAATGATAGTTATTAACCATGCAAACGGAGTTCAAACATATTATGCACATTGTAGCGCTTTATATGCTTCAGTAGGACAAACAGTATCACAAGGGCAAAAAATTGCAGCAGTTGGTTCGACAGGAAATTCAACAGGGCCACATCTACATCTTGAAATAAGAGTAAATGGAGTTGCATATAATCCACAAAATTATTTATATTAAATTCTAAAAAGACATATAAATTAATTAGTAAGATTAATTTATATGTCTTTTTTTAAATGAGAACATTTTATTTGGCTAATTGGAACCTGTCCCAGATTAACCAAAAATGGTCAATTGGGACCTGTCCCCAATTGACCATTTTACCCAAAATATCTTATTCCAGTATATATTGCATTTTTAGGCATAATAATTTTACCGTGTTCTTGTAATTTATGTACAAAACTTTCTGAGTTAGATACTATCTTTCCAAATTCACTAATATACGAATTAAAAATCTTCATACTTTTATGGTTTAAATTTAGATTAGTAATAACTAAATAATACAAATTTTTATAGTCATATAAATTAGAACTTTGCATTAACCCTCTTAAGCTAATTTGTTTTGAAGTTTTTAAAAACTCGCAAAAATTAATAAAATTATCAAAATGTGAAAACTCATATATAGATAGTTTTGAAATAGGGCTAATTTGTTTTTTTCTAACTTTTAATTTTCTACTTGTATTTAAATTGTTAGAGTCGTCTTTTTCAGGCAAAAATTTAGTTACTGTAAACACATAAATATCATCAGAAGAAGAAAAAGCTTCTATTAATAGTTTGCATCCGTCAGTATCAAAACCAATTTCTTTTTTAGCTTTATTTAAAATTTCTAAAAAAAGACCTTGTGATTCAGCTGTTTTAGTCATAATCGTATGTAAATCAATGTTTTTATCTTTGAAATCCTCAGATTTTAAGATAATTCTAATTTTATTTTCAGTTAATTTCTCAATTTTCATACAAATCCTCCAAAATAATCTGTTAATTATATTATACTACTATTATTATTATATTTAAATATATAAATTTTGGTAATAAATTTTTAAAGTTTAAAACAATATAACATAGTAAAGCAAAAAAATAAAGTAAAATGTTATAAATTACTTGAAAAAAATGCTAATTCAATATATAATAGCGATATGATTAAAAATTATGCATCCGTAAGAAAAAATAATAATTGGAGGTAAAAAATGGCTACAAGAGATAAAAGTATATGGATTTTAATTGTATTTATATTAGCAGGGCTAGTAGTAGGGGGATTAATAGGCGAGTTAGCATCAGGAGTATCTTGGCTATGGTGGCTTTCTTATACGCAAGAATTTGGAATGCCTGCACCACTTGACTTAGATCTAAGTATTATACAATTAACATTTGGATTAACGTTTAGAATAAATGTATCAAGTATAATAGGAATGTTACTTGCAATATTTATTTATAGAAAAGCTATATAAGTGACTTAGATAGAGGCAAATTAAAACGTGAGAGGAGTTTAATTTGTCTATGAAAATAAAAGAATTACCAAAAGCAGAGAGACCATACGAAAAATTAGAACTTTTTGGTGAAAAAAATTTATCTAATGCAGAATTATTAGCAATAATAATAAAAACAGGAACAAAAAACGAAACGTCAGTGCAAATTGCACAAAAGATATTGAAATTAAACAATAATTACAATGATGACAGCCTTAATTTTTTACGTGAATTAAGTCTGCAAGATTTAATGGAAATAAAAGGAATAGGCAAGATTAAAGCTATACAGCTAAAGGCAATGTGTGAAATTGCAATTAGAATGATTAAACCATCTAATTATTTAGAAACCAGAATAACGAAACAGTCAGATATTGCTAAAATATGTATAGAAGAATTTAAAACAGAAAAAAGAGAAATAGCACGAGTATATTTTTTAAACATAAAAAATATTATTATAAATATTTTAGATATTGCAACAGGTGGGACAAACTATGTAAATGTCAGTATAAAAGATATAGTTGCAGATGCTGTAAAGTTAAGAGCCTCAAAAATAATATTAGTACATAATCATCCATCTGGTATATCCACACCAAGTAAAGCAGATATTGATTTTACAGATAAATTATTTAATGCAGTAAAAATGTTTAATATAGACTTACTCGACCATATAATTGTTTCTAAAAGTGAATATACAAGTGTTTTTAGTTATTTACAAGAGAAAATAGAGAATTTTGAAAATACTATAAGAAAAAGTAAATAATATTACATTTTTTGTTAAAAATATTAAGGATGTTAAATAGAAAGGATTTGAGAATATGAGATTATTTAATTTTGCCTCTAAAGATATAGGAATAGATTTAGGAACAGCAAATATTTTAGTAACAATAAAAGGAAAAGGCATAGTATTAAAAGAACCATCTGTGGTTGCAATTGATAGAAAAACTGGAACTATTATGGCTACAGGAAACGAAGCAAAAGAAATGCTTGGAAGAACACCAGAACAAATAAAAGCAGTAAGACCTTTAAAAGATGGTGTTATAGCAGATTTTACAGCAACACAATTAATGCTTAAAAACATAATATCTAAAGTTAGTAGAAGGTATAATATTGGAAAACCAAGAGTAGTAGTAGGAGTACCATCAGGGATAACAGAAGTAGAAGAAAGAGCTGTGGAAGAATCTGTAATGCAAGCAGGAGCAAGAGAAGTATATCTAATCGAAGAGCCAATGGCTGCTGCAATAGGTGCGTCCCTAGATGTTGCAGAACCAAGTGGAAGTATAATTGTAGACATTGGTGGAGGAACAACAGAAGTTGCGGTTATATCACTAGGAGGAATTGTTGTCAGTCATTCTTTAAGAATTGCAGGAGATGAGTTAGACGAAGATATTGTTAATTATCTAAAAAGAGAAATGAATTTAGCTATTGGGGAAACAACAGCAGAACAAATAAAAATACAAATAGGTTGTGCAATGCCATTAATGACAGAATCAGAGATGGAAGTAAGAGGAAGAGATTTAACAGATGGATTACCAAGAAATGTAATAGTAACATCAACACAAATAGAAGAAGCAATGAAGGAATCAATTATCAAAATTGTAGAAATTATAAAAGCAACATTAGAAAAGACTCCTCCAGAATTAGCTTCAGATATTATGGAAAAAGGAATAGTTCTTGCTGGTGGGGGTGCTTTAATTAGAAATTTAGACAAGCTAATAAGCCTTGAAACAGGAATGCCAGTATATGTTGCAGAAGAACCTTTGGACTGTGTTGTAAGGGGAACAGGAAAAACGCTTGAAGAATTAGAGAGATTAAAAACCGTATTAATAAATGCTAGAAGAAGGAGATAATTTAATTTTAGAAGGGAAAGGTATAAATGTATCAAAAACATAAATCAGGAATATGGGGAATCATAATTACAATAATATTGTTAATATTAATTGTTGTTTTTACAAATGGAGAAAGTAATTCCTCTTTTTTTCAAACAGGCATAAGCAAATTAGTTATGCCTATTCAAAATGGATTAACATACTTAAAAAATAAAATAAGTGGGAATGATACATTTTTTACTGATATAAATAATTTAGAACAAGAAAACGAAGAATTAAAAAACAAAAATAGCGAATTGGAGCAGTCTTTAAGAGAGCTAGAAAGTATAAAAGCAGAAAACGAAACATTAAGAGAATATTTAAATTTGACTGAAAAATACGGACAATATCAAACTATACCAGCATACATAATAAATAAAGATATAAGTAATTATTCGAAAACAATAATAATAAATGTCGGAAGTGATGACGGAATAAAAGAAAATATGACTGTAATAGCAGATGAAGGTTTAGTTGGACATGTTGTATCAGTAACAAATACAACAGCACAAGTACAGACAATTATAGATACAGGAAGTTCTGTAAGCAGTACAATGAGTTCAACAGATGAAAGCATAGTTTGCAAAGGAACTTTAGATAGTACAACAGAGCTTAAGGCAATGTATATACCAACAGATTATAATATTATACAAGGTGATAGTTTAGAAACATCAGGGCTTGGTGGAATATACCCAAAAGGTGTTCATATAGGAACAGTTAAAAGTGTTGAATCTACAAAAAATATTACAGATAGATATGCAATAATAGAAACTGCTGTAGATTTTGACAAATTGAGTACAGTTTTAGTAATAACAAATTAAAAAGAAAGAGGTGAACTAGTTGAAAAAAGTTGTAATAAATCTAATTTTAATACTTATAGCTTTTATAATATATTTTTTACAGTCAAACTTTTTTAACTGGTTCACAATAGCGAAAGTTATGCCAAATTTATTTGTAGTATTTGTACTTTTTGTAGGATTATTTACAAATAAATTTCTAGGAGCAATTTACGGAGCAACAATTGGAGTAATATTAGATATATTATTTAGGCAAAAAATAGGTATAAGTATGATTGCATTAGGTATAATTGGTTTATTGGCAACAATATTGAATAAAAATTTTTCAAAAGATAGTAGAATTACAATAATGCTTATGGTTTCTGGACTAACAGTAGTGTATGAAGTCATAGTATATTTTGCAAATTACATTGTTTTAGGGACAAGTATTGAAATATGGAGTTTTATAAGAATATTAATTATAGAAATGATATTTAATTTATTTATTACAATAATAATATATCCGCTATTTCAAAAATTCGGATATTACATAGAAAATGAATTTAAAGGAAATAGAATATTAACAAAATATTTCTAGCTTAGGTAAATGTTGAAAAAATAATTATTTATTGTTTTCAACCAGAGTATGCCTTGAGAAAGGAATGAGAGTATACATGGCAAAAAAAATACTCGAAAGAAATGTAAAATTTAGATATAATATAATGACAATTATTACATACATAATAGGAATTGTGTTAATTGCACAGTTATTTAATTTGCAAATTGTACATGGGGCAGAATATAGAGAGCAGTCAAATACGAGATTAACAAGGGAAACAACATTAGAGGCAGCAAGAGGTTCTATTTTAGATAGAACAGGAAATGTACTAGCAAGTGCTGATATGAAATTTGCATTAGAATTATATAAAACAAAGATAGATGATGAGACATTAAATAATTCAATACTTAATATAGTTCAAGTATTAGAGAAATATCAAATAAATTATGATGATAATTTCCCTATAAGTATAAATCCTTTTAATTTTACAATTGAAGGCGAAAGTTTAAGTAAATGGAAGAAAGATTTAGAATTACCAGAAAATATAACAGCAGAAGAAGCATTTTACAAATTTAAAGATAGATATGAAATTTCTAATACAGATATAAATGAAATAAGAAAAATTATAAGTATAAGATATAAAATAAATATAGAAGGGTATAGTAGTACAAGGGCATTAACAATAGCAGATGACATTCCAAGGGAGGCAGTAGCAGAATTTAGTGAAAATAGTGATAAATTTCCAGGAACTAATATAGTTGTAGAACCAGTAAGAAAATACGACCAAGGTACACTTGCTGCACATATTGTAGGATATGCTTCAAAAATAGATGCAGATGAATATCAGCAAAGGAAAGATACATATTCACAAAACGATATAATAGGAAAAACAGGAATAGAAAATATATTTGAAGAATATCTAAAAGGTAAGAATGGAACAAAACAAATAGATATGGCAGTAGATGGTACAATTACAGCAGAATATACAGCAGAAGAAGCAGTAAAAGGTTCAGATGTAGTTTTAACAATAGATGCAGAACTTCAAAAAGTTGCAGAAGATACAATAGCAAAAAATGTCGAAAAAATTAGAAACGGTGGATTTTCTGAAAGATATGATGCAACAGGAGCAAGCTGTGTAGTTATGGATGTAAAAACTGGAGAGGTATTAGCATTAGCAAGTTATCCAACATATAATCCTCAAGATTTTGTTGGAGGGATAAGTACCGAAAACTGGAACAGATATATAAATGATAGTTCAAAGCCATTAGTAAATAAGGCAATACAAAATTCTTATGCTCCAGGTTCAATATTTAAAATGATAACAGCAATAGCTGGGCTAGAAACAGGAGCAATATCAAGAACTACCGTAATAAATGATACAGGTAGATATACAAAATATCCAGATACACCTATGAATTGTTGGTATTATACAGATTATGGTAGAGGTCATGGTAGATTAGACGTAATAGGAGCAATACAAAAGTCATGTAACTACTTTTTCTATGAAACAGGAGATAGAACAGGAATAGATAATATAGACAAATATGCAACATATTTTGGTTTAGGTCAAAAAACAGGAATAGAATTATTAGCAGAAACAGATGGAGTATTGGCAAGTAAAGAAAATAAGGCAAAATTGCATCCGGACAATTCAAACTGGAATCCAGGAGATACATTAAATGCTTCAATAGGGCAGGGTGATAGTGAATTTTCTCCAATTCAAATGGCAAAATATATAAGTATTCTCGCAAACGGCGGAAATCCAATAGATGTAACTATAGTAAAAACAATAAGAAATGCAGATGGAACAGAAGTATCAAAAACAGATATAAATAGTTTTGTTAATCAAAAATTAGGTTTAACAGATACAGTTACAGAAAATTTATCAATTAACCAAGAAAACTTAGATGTTGTATTAGAAGGAATGAGATCTGTTGCAGAAGAAGAAGGAGGAACAGCAAGAAGTATATTTAGAAATTTCCCAATAAGTATAGGTGGAAAAACAGGTTCTGCAGAAGCACCAAATAATAAAGTAAATGCGTGGTTTGCAGCATTTGCACCATTTGATGAACCAGAAATAGCAGTAATAGTAATGGTAGAAAATGGTGGACACGGAAATTATGCAGCAGAAGCAGTAAGAGACATAATGAGCGAATATTTTGGAATGAATACAGAAGATGTAGTAGAAAGTGTTACTGCAACTCCGTATACAGAATCAATAAGATAAACAGTCTCTATAAAATTAATAAATTATTATATTCTTGCATTACTTAAGTTTTAACTGTACTAAATGTAATTAAGAATCAGTTTTAGAAAGGATGTAGAAGTAAAATGAAAAATTGTGTAATGATAAATTTAAAGAAAAATGAGATTTTAATTAAAATATCAGAGAGTGCAGAACAAAAAGAAATAATAGAATGTCTAAGAAAAAAATTGCCAGAACTAAAAAAACTATATAAAGACGAAAAAACACCTATAAGAGTGTTAGGAAAGGTTTTAAAAAATAAAGAGATAGATCAAATACAAGAAATGATATCAAAAGCTATAGATGTTCAAGTAGATTTTGATATGCCAAAATCATTAGGGCTATCAAGTATTAAGAGGACATTTGAAAGAGAAATAGCTGTTTCAGAAACAAAATTCCATAGAGGATCATTACGTTCAGGGCAAAAATTAGAAACAGAAGGAAGCATAGTAATTTTAGGAGATGTAAATTCAGGAGCAGAGGTGATAGCATCTGATAATATAGTAGTATTAGGGAACTTAAGAGGTCTTGCACATGCAGGAGCAAAAGGCAATAAGCAAGCAATGATAGCAGCAGGACTATTAGACACAGTTCAAATAAGAATAGCAAATATAGTAAGAGAAATAAATAGAGATGAAGAAACTTTGCATAAGCAAGCATATGTAAGTGTTGTAGACGGAAAAATTTTAATTGAATAGGGACGTATCAAATAGTGCAAAAATTGTTAAAAAGGGACACACAATGTAAATATAAAAACGATAAATATAATTAATGTTTTTACGGAAGAAGAAGTAAAATCAAAATAAGATAAAGAGATTCATCCTGAACTTTTTGTTGATATAAAAATATTAGTAGGCAAATAATAATAATATCATCTAAATATAATTTAATACCCAAAAAATCAAATAAAGGCTTGTTTATGTCTTCAAGGCCTTCAATATTTATAGAAATAGGACCAATATTTTTAGGAATAAAATTTAGAAAACCATTTTTATTAGCAGTATTACAATTATTATCAGTAATACTGCTATTTTTAAGGGACTTTTGATTAAAAGAATTATTATTAATGTCTGTTTTATTTTCTACGTTTTCATTAACGTTTACAGGTATATTTTTGTAATTGCTTCTATTTATTATTCTTCTATTTGTATAATTGAAAGGTATTCTGTTGTAAGGATAAAGATAACCAAAATGTGGAAATCTAAAATTAAACATTGCCATCTGTAAAAACATTCCTTTCCTTTTTAAGGCACAAATTAGGTTACATAATCGTAATTATTTTTCAACCTTATTTTCCTTATTAAAATTGACATCTTTTAAAACTTCAGCTATTTTTCCCATATTTAATAAATTTATATAATTATCCAATTTCCCTTTTTTTTCGTCTCTTAAGTAAGGTTTTAATGAATTCAAAAGATTTGCTTTAGGGTCATTTTTATTATTGTTTGCATTATTAAATGCAGAAGCTATTTTCATTACAGTAGCCATGTCTACATTGCTAAAATCAAAATTTTGACTGTTAGTTGTTTGATTAGAATTAGTGGTGTTTTGACTAGTATTGGAATTAATTGCTTGATTATTGTTTTGGTTATTATTCATCATTTGTGTAAAACTTTGTATCATTTCTGGAGAAATGTGTGACATGGCTTCAGACAGGTTTCCATTATTTATTAGATTTTTGATATTTTCCATATCTTTATTATTAGAAATATCCATGCAATATCAGCCCTTTCTTATAACAGGTTAATTGAGAATCATAACCCTCTTATAATCATTATATTTAAATTTTAAAAGATATATGTAATTTATTTAATAGTATATGAGATTAAAAATAATTTGTGCATATTTATTTTCCAATATTACTAGGGAAATTCGGCATTAGTGAAAAAGTTAAACATAGAAATAGAATTGTAATAAAAATGTAATTAAAATTTAATGTTTAAATAAAAAAAACAGCAATTAAGTTTCCGTAATAGTCTAAGAAAAGACTGGGAAAACTGTAAAAAACTGCAATTGACATTGATTTTAAAAATTTCTATTATATTAGTAGAGAAATGTTTTCTTAATATTAATATAAAACTTTGTTAATAAATATTTATTAAACACTTTTCTAAGTAGTGTAAATTTAAAGAAAGGAATGGATGTAACTATGGACAGAAAATTTTCAAAAGTTTTATTGCCTTTAATAATAATTTTAACAATGTTATTTGGAAACTTTGCATTGTTATTCCAAAGTGCAATAACATATGCAGCAGATAATAATGGAGAGATTGAAACTAACAACGAAAACATAGAGTTTTCGGCTGTTATTCAAAAAGAAGATGGAACAGAGAGCACAGACTTAGAAGTAGCAACAAACGAGAGTAATTTAAAATTGCATATGAAAATAACTGTAAAA
>CAWVFT010000067.1:0-26452 GCA_963928635.1 Bacillota bacterium
GGCAAAATGGCAATTTTTTAAAAAAATTGCCATTTTGCCCCGTCCCTTTTGGCAGACCCTTTGCCAATAAAAGTTTAATAATATTTGATAAAACCCTTTAAAAAAAACAAAAAATGTTATAGAATGATAAAAATGGGGAAAAGTTTTTAAAATCGAGACCTGTCCCAAGTTGACCAAAAATGGTTAATTAGGACCTGTCCCCAATTGACCAAAAGGAGTAAAAGATGTTAAAGAAGTGGCAAATATATGATACAGACGAGGCAAAAGTAAATGAATTAGTAACCAAATATGATATAAATAAATTGCTAGCTACTATTCTTGTTAATAGAGATATTGTAGATGAACATAAATTAGATATTTTTTTAAATCCTACAAGAAATAATTTTCATAATCCATTTTTAATGCCAGATATGGAAAAAGCAGTTGAAAGAATCATAAAAGCTATAAATAACAAGGAAAAGGTTATTATTTATGGAGATTATGATGCTGATGGTATTACTAGTATAACTGTTTTAAAGAACTTTTTAGAAGATGTAGGGTTATATGCCGATTACTATATTCCAAATCGATTAAATGAGGGTTATGGACTTAATAATAAAGCTATTCAGAAAATTGTTGAAAATAATTATAAATTAATGATTACTGTTGACTGTGGAATATCAGGAATTGAAGAAATAAATTATGCCAATTCCTTAGGTTTAGAAACAATTGTAACAGACCACCATGAAGTAGGAGATGATATACCAAATGCAATTGCTGTAGTAGATGCTAAAAGAAAAGATAATAAATATCCATTCCGTGATTTAGCAGGAGTTGGAGTAGTTTTTAAGCTAATACAAGCAATTTCTATAAAGTTAAAACTGAAAGAAGAAGAGTATTTAAAATATTTAGATATAGTATGTGTTGGAACAATTTCAGATATAGTTCCATTAGTAGACGAAAATAGAGTAATTACAAAATTAGGATTAATGTTAGTAAAACAGACAAGAAATACAGGATTAAGATTATTGATAATGTCATCAGGATATAAAAAAATTGATTCTGCGACAGTATCCTTTGGAATTGCACCCAGAATAAATGCTTGTGGAAGAATGGGACATGCTGAAGAAGCTTTAAAATTATTTCTATCTAAAAATTTAAATGAAGTAAATGAATTAACAAAGATTTTAAATAAATTTAATCAAGAGAGACAAAACACAGAAAAAAGAATTTATGAAGAAGCTGTAAATCAAATACAAGAAAACCATTTAGAAGAAAAAGATGCTATAATAGTAGCAGGAGAAAATTGGCACCATGGAGTTATTGGAATAGTTTCTTCTAAAATAACTGAGTTATATTTTAAACCAAGTATTTTATTGTGTTACGAAGATGATATAGCAAAAGGTTCTGGCAGAAGTGTGCCGGGTTTTGATTTACATGATGCATTAATGAAATGTCAAGATAGTATCGAAAAATTTGGTGGACATAGTATGGCAATAGGAATAACATTGAAGAAAGAAAATTTTCAAAAATTTAGAGATGAATTTGAGCAAATCGCAGAAAATTCTAATTTAAAAGATATATGTCCTATAATTAAAATAGATGCAAAATTTGAATTAAAAGAAATCAGTAAAGAAATGGTAAAAAGTTTAGAAAAGTTAGAGCCTTTTGGCGAAGGAAATAGAACACCTATATTTGCATTTAAAAATGTCAAGATAGATTCAATACGTTCATTGTCAGAAGGAAAACACTTAAAACTTACTTTAAAAGATGAGAACATAGTAGTTGATGCAATAGGATTTAACTTAGGAAATCTAGCAGATGAGTATAAAATAGGAGATAAAATAGATATAGTAGGTACTTTAGAAATAACTACATTTAATGGTGTGGAAAGTATACAGATTAATCTAAAAGATATTATGAAATCAATTGAATAGATAAGGGGAAATGAATATGTCAGAGACCAAGGAAGTTACAATTCAAGATATAATAAATAAAAGAAAAGAACATTCAAGAAAAGTTGATACAAAATTAATTATGAAAGCATATAATCTAGCTTCAGAAAAACATAAAGATCAAAAAAGAAGTTCTGGAGAACCATATATTATACATCCTCTAAATGTTGCATACATTTTAGCAGATACAGGTTTAGATGATAGTACTATTTGTGCTGCTCTTTTACATGATATTGTAGAAGACACAGATGTAACTGATGAAGATTTAAGAAAAGAATTCGGTAATGAAATAGCAGACATGGTTGCAGGTGTTACCAAATTAAGTGAGATGCAAATGCAAATGGCTTCTATAGAAGAAAAACAAGTTGAAAATTATAGAAGAATGTTTTTAGCTATGGGAAAAGATATAAGGGTAATTTTAATAAAATTAGCAGATAGACTACATAATATGAGAACTTTGAAATATTTAAAAAGAGATAGACAAATAGCAAATGCTAAAGAAACAATGGAAATATATGCACCTTTGGCTAATCGTTTAGGTCTATACTCTATGAAATGGGAATTAGAAGATTTAGCTTTTAAATATTTAAATCCAGAAGAATTTCACGAACTTGTTGAAGGAATAAATAAGAAAAGAGAAGAAAGATTAAAATTTATCGATAAGATAATGGAAGATATAAGAGTTGCATTAAAAAAACAACATATTGACGCAGAAGTAACGGGTAGAGCAAAACACTTATATAGTATATATAGAAAAATGAAAAGAGATAATAAAACTCTTGACCAGATATATGATTTATTTGCTTTAAGAATTTTAGTTAATTCAGTAAAAGACTGTTATGCAGCTTTAGGTGTAGTACATGAACTATATAGTCCTATGCCAGGAAGATTTAAAGATTATATTGCAGTTCCTAAGCCTAATATGTACCAGTCAATACATACAACATTATTGGGCGAAAAAGGAACACCATTTGAAGTACAAATAAGGACATGGGATATGCATAGAGTTGCAGAATATGGTATAGCAGCACATTGGGCATATAAAGAAGCAAGCTATTTTGGAAAAAAACAGTCAGTAAAAGTAGAAGAAGATAAATTAGCATGGCTTAGAGAAACTTTAGAATGGCAAAAAGATATGCAAGACCCGCAAGAATTTTTAGATACTCTAAAAACAGAATTATTTGAAGACGAAGTATATGTATTTACTCCTAAGGGAGCAATTAAAGTATTGCCAAGGGGAGCAACTCCTATTGATTTTGCATATACAATACATGCAGAGATAGGAAACCATATGACAGGTTGCAAAATAAATAGCAAAATGATGCCAATAATTACACCTTTAAAAAATGGTGATATAGTTGAGATTATAACTTCAGAAAATTCGAAAGGTCCTAGTAGAGACTGGCTAAAATTTGTTAAAAGTACCACTGCTAAAAATAGAATAAAAAGTTGGTTTAAAAAAGCTTTAAAAGAAGAAAATATTGAAAAGGGAAAAGACTTAATAGAAAAAGAAACAAAAAGAATAGGTTTATCTCATGCGGATTTGTTTAAAACCCAATACATAGACCCTGTACTTGAAAGATATAAATATAATAATTTAGATGATATGTATTCAGCTGTTGGTTTTGGAGCTAATTCAGCAGTTAAGATAATAGCAAGGATGTTGCAAGAGTATAAGAAAGATCATAAAGAAGAAGATATTGACAAAAAAATGCAAGAACTTGAAAATCTACAAAAAGAGAAAAAAATTAAATCTTCAAATTCAGGAGTAATTGTAAAAGGAATTGATAATTGTTTAGTTAAATTGTCAAAATGTTGTAATCCCGTACCAGGAGATGAAATTGTTGGATATATTACAAGAGGCAGAGGAGTGTCTGTTCATCGTAAAGACTGTGTGAATGTTAAGGACTTATTGACAGAAGAAAATAGAATGATAGATGTTGAATGGTATCAAGAGGTTAAAGAAAATTATGCTGTTGAAATTGAAGTTTTAGCAAATGATAGAAGCGGACTATTAGTAGATGTATTAAATGCCTTAAAAGAATCTAAGACTAAGCTTATGGGGGTTAATACTAAGACAACTAAAGAAAAGATAGCTGTGTTAAGAATTGACATTGAAGTGGAAAATATAGAAGAATTAAATAGGGTTATTAAATTTATTAGAAAAGTGGATAGTGTATACGAGGTTAGGAGGAAAAAATAGCTAATTTTGAAAATAATCAGCATCTTGCGTCGTTAAACTACGTTTTAAATTTAATCAACGTGCAAACGCACGCCTCATAAATTTAAAACTTGTTTGCCTAGCAATATACTAATTCTTTTCAAAATTATAAAATTAAGGAGAATAATCAGCATCTTGCATTGTTAAATTATGTTTTAAACTTAATCAACGTGCAAACGCATACCTCATAAATAAGATATGAAAGGAAAATATGAAATGATACTAAAGGAATTAAAGATAGATACTTGGGTTGGAGATCCAACAAATTGTTATATTATTTTTGATGAAGATTCAAAAGAAGTAATGTGTATAGACCCAGCAGGAGATGTAGATAAAATTGAGTATATGATAAAAAATATTTTGCATGGAGAATTGAAGTATATTTATTTGACCCATTGTCATGGTGACCATATAGCAGGAGTATCAGAGCTTAAAAATAGATGTGGTGGAAAAATTTTAATACATAGATTTGATAGTGAAGGATTAAATGATGTAAATATTAATTTGTCTAATATAATTGATTTACCAAAAATAGAATTAGAAGCAGATTCTAGAGTTGATGATGGAGATAAAATTCATATAGGCAATTTAGAGTTTTTGGTTATTCTTACATCAGGACATACAAAAGGCTCAACGAGTTTGTATTGCGAAAAGGAAGGTTGTCTGTTTTCAGGAGATACTTTATTTAGAGGTACATGGGGAAGAACCGATTTGCCAACTTCTAATAGAGAAGAAATAATGGATTCTATTATAAATAAGTTGTTAGTCTTACCAGATGATACAATTGTATATCCAGGTCATGGAAAATCGACTATGATTAAAGATGAGAAACCAATTTATTTAGAATTAAGACCAAACTTATTTTAATATAAATAGGAAAAATAAAAGTTGAATTTTACGTATATAAATGTTATAATAACGCTGTAACTTACAACATTGTATCTCAAAAAGGAGGACATTATGTTTAATGTAATTATTTCGGAAGATGCATATTTGAAGTTAAAAAAGGAAGGTTTTGTTTTTGAATATGCAGAAATGAGGATAACAATCCGGGGAAAATACTATGAAGCTTTAGTTGAGTTCATATGGGATGAAGACAAGCATTTAATTATAGTATTGACTAAAGATAAGGTGTATTATGCCGAAAAAATTACAATCGGAGGACAGAAATACCCAATAGTATTTATTACAGATAAAAAGGGTATTGGGAGGTCAATAAAGTTAGAACTTTAATGTCTAAAAAGCGGAAGGATTTTATTTCTTCCGCTGAAATTTAAATTTATATAAAGTAAATGTAAAAATAGCACTAATAAATAGAATGATAGGAAGGGATATAAATGAATAAAGTAGAGCCAAGAACATTAGCAGGTTTTATGGAATTATTGCCAGAAGAACAAATCTTATTTGAGCAAATGAAACAAAAGATAGAAAAAACATATCAGAAGTTTGGTTTTTTACCACTAGATACTCCAATAATTGAACTTTCAGAAGTGTTGCTTGCAAAAGCGGGTGGAGAAACAGAAAAACAAATATATAGATTTAACAAAGGTGATACAGATTTAGCTTTAAGATTTGATTTAACTGTGCCACTTGCAAAATTTGTAGCTAAAAATTATGGAAATTTAAGTTTCCCATTTAGAAGATATCAAATAGGAAAAGTATATAGAGGGGAAAAAGTACAAAAAGGAAGATTTCGTGAATTTTATCAATGTGATATAGATATTATTGGAGATGAAGAGTTAAGTATATTAAATGATGCAGAAATTCCAAATGTAATTTATACAATTTTTAAAGAATTAGGATTTGATGATTTTACAATTTGTATAAATAATAGAAAATTATTAAACGGATTATTTGAAAGCCTATCTCAAAATGAGAATGCAACAGAAATATTAAGAATAATTGATAAAATTGATAAAATTGGTAAAGAAGCAGTAATAGAAGAACTAGAAAAAATAAATGTACAAAAAGATTCTATTAATAGGATATTAGAATTTATAGAAATTGATGGTACAAATGATGAAAAAATATCAAAATTGCAAAATTTAAATATACAAAATGATATATTTAAAGTAGGTTTAGAAGAAATAACTGAAACTATTAAGTACATCAGAATATTCGGAATACCAGAAAATAATTTTAAAATAGATTTAACAATTGCAAGAGGATTAGATTATTATACAGGAACTGTTTATGAAACTTTTTTAAATGAACATAGAGAAATCGGAAGTGTTTGTTCAGGTGGTAGATATGAAAATTTAGCAGAATACTACACAAATAAAAAATTACCAGGAATAGGAATATCAATAGGTTTAACAAGATTATTTTATGTATTGAATGAATTAAATTTAATAAAAGCAGAACAAAAATCAATTTCTAAAGTTTTAGTAATACCAATGTCAGAAGACTTAAAGGTTCCAATAGAAATAGCAAATAAATTAAGAAAACAAGAAGTAAATACAGAAATATATTTAAATGATAAAAAATTAAAAGCTAAAATGAAATATGCTGATAAGTTACAAATTCCATATGTAATTATAGTGGGTGATGATGAAATAAATTCAGGAATAGTAAAAATTAGAAATATGGAAACAGGAGAAGAAAAAGAGTGGAACTTTAATGAAGAATTAAAAGAAATATCGTAAGTCAAAAAATTAGAGCAGTTATTTGAAAAAATAATTGTAGTACGTGTATATTTTAATATAGCAAAAAGAAATCTCAGAAAAACGAAACATAATTTCTGAGATTTTTCGTATATGCTACAAAGACTTGCTTAGCGAAATGCCTTTCTTATTTTGATAAAAATAAGTTTTATAGGCTTATCTTATTCCCATTTTTCTTAATAATACCTTCTTCTTGTAATGATTTTAAAGTTCTCATCATAGCACTTCTATCAATGCTTAAATAATCAGCTAAATCAGTCAAAGAAATAGGAATAGAAAAAGTTTTACTATGGTTTTCTATAGAAAGTATAGAAAAATATCCTAGTAATTTATCTTTAATAGTTCTTTGAGTTAAAAGGTCAATTCTAGTATTTAAGCTTGAAAATCTATGTAAAATTAATTCGTAAACATTTTTAACAAGATTTTCGTGAAATTTGCAATTTGATGTACATTTATGTTTAAAAACTTCATAAGAAAAGATTAGAACAGTACAACTTTTCTTAGCCTTAACAAAAAGTTCATTATTCATAGAAACAGTATAAAAAAATTCACCAAAAATATCATTTTTATTAAAACGTTCTATAATAGATTTATTTCCATTTGAGTCATAACGCACTAAATCTGCGGAACCTGAAACTAAGATACAAATTTGATTTCTTTTTTCTATATATGTAGTTATAATTTCATCTTTTTTAAATTCTTTTTTTTGAATCTTTTTGCAATTTTTCTCTGCATTTTCTATAAACTCAGATAAGTTATTTTGAATACCCATTTTTCTAACCCTTCATATTTTTTGATAATTATACAACAAAAAAGTTGCAATTACAACAAGTTTTCATAAATTGTTTTAAAAAATTATGTCGATAATTAAACTTTTTTCTAGGGAAAAGGCAAAAAAGTATAAATATTATAAAGAAAATATCTGTAATATACTTGTAACAAATATGAAATATAAATGACATAGTATATTGCAAATATTGTATTTACAAATAAAATTAAAGACAAAAAATATGTTTAAGCTTTAAGTTGCTTTTGCAACAGATTTTAATAAATTAAGATATATAATATAAGCGTACTAAATAAAGAAAGAGCAATGGTTGAATTTTATCACAACCGGATTCGCACTTTAAGAAAGGGATGGTAGAAAATGAAGGTAATTAAAAGAGATGGAAAAGCTGTAGATTATGATAGAGCAAAGATTTCAACAGCTATCGAAAAAGCAAATGAAGAAGTAAGGGAAGTAGAAAAAGCGACTAAAGAAGATATTAAATTTATTATTAGATATATAGAAGGTTTAGATAAAAAAAGAATTCTTGTAGAAGATATACAAGATATAATAGAAAGAGAATTAATGGAACTTGGTAAATATGAATTAGCTAAAAGATATATTATATATAGATATACGAGAGAAGTAACTAGAAAACAAAACGAAAAAAATACTATAGACGAAAAAATATTAGGAATATTTAAAAACGAAAATAAAGAATTTGTAGCAGAAAAAGTACATACAAATCCAGTATATGCATAAAAGAGTATAATTAAAAAGAATTCATGAATTCTTTTATGAATTTATGAATTCTTTTTAAATTTGGCTAATAATTGTTCTCTACATAAAGTTTCGAAAGTGTCATCTAGTTTTTCTAATTTAATGTTTTCACCATATTTTCTATCCAAACAATATTTAATAATATAATCTGCTAAAGAAGGATTTTTAGAAAGAAGAGGACCATGTAAATAAGTTCCAATAACATTTTCTAAAAAGAAGCCTTCATGTTTATCTCCAAATTTATTTCCATTTCCATATAGAACTGTACCAAAAGGAGAAAAAACATCTGAAGTCTGACCACCATGATTTTCAAACCCTATAATTTTTTCTTTTTCATTATTCAAAGTTGCTTCAATAACTATATTACCAATGCATCTTTTAGTTCTATCATTTATTGATTCTGTATAATATGGAAATATATTTAAACCGTCAATTACAGTACCATCAGCATCTTTATAATATTTTCCAAATAGTTGATATGCACCACAAATAAGTAGAAAAAATACACCTTTTTTAATAGCATCTTTTATATTATCTTTGTACTTAATCAAATCTTTTGACAAAATATCTTGTTCAATATCTGCACCACCACCAGCAAAAACCAAATCATATTCAGTAAAATCTGGAGGATTATCTCCAATTGTATATTGAGAAATATTACATTTACAATTTCTTTTTTCTAATCTATATTTTAAAATTTGTATGTTACCATAATCACCATATAGTTCTAACATATCAGGATACAAATACAATATATTTAATTCTTTTTCCATTATTACATTCCTTTCTTATTTTTGGTTCAAAGGGATCTGCCCTGAACCATAATTGCTTTTCTTGTAGGTTGTAGAGAAGTATAATTTGCTATTACATATTTTTTGTTTTCGATTTCATATAGCTTTTTTATAGCATCTTCCAATGTCATAAATGGATATATTTTATTACTATCAAATCCAGATGTTTTAATTCTAATTGCAATATCATATGCTCTTGTTCCAGATGTTATAATTCTTTGAACATTTTTCAAATTATCAAAATTAATATCCCATATCCAAGATACATCAAAGCCATCTGCAATATTATCATTTAACACAAACAATAAATCTTTTTCTGAATCATCTTCGTTTAAAATTCTAAGACTAACATTTGCACCTGTTGGATTTTTAGCTAAATTAATAAGAGTAGGGCAGTTGTGTATAATTAATTCTTCTAATCTACCATTATTTAAAGAAAATGTTTTAAGAGATTCTAGTACAATTTCAGTATCTATGTTATATAGAGAAGCTACACATATTACTGCTAAGTTATTATATATATGATATATGCTATTTCCAGTAGTCTGGTATGTAATTCCATCAACTTCGAATTTTTTGCTTTTTAGGTCAATATTGTATGCTAGTTTATAAATCTCGTTTTCTCCATAATGACAATTAGGACATTTAAATTTGCCTATATGCGAATATTGATAATATTCATATTCTAATTTAGATTTACAAAATGGACAAAACTTACCTTCTCCGGCTTCTTTAATTTCTTTTGTTGCATATTGATATTTATTACAACTAAAGAAATATATATTATGATTATCAGGGTTAGCTCGGCTTAATCTTGAAACATTTGGGTCATCACTATTTAATATAAGATTTCCATTATATGTTTTTAAGAAATCATTTATTTTTAGAATTAGAGTTTCAACTTCGCCATTTCTATCTAATTGATCTCTAAAAAAATTAAGGATAACTAAAGTATCTAATTTAATAATTTTGAAAATCTTAGGTACATAACTTTCATCAACTTCGAAACATATGTAATCACTTTTAATTTTTCCTGTTAAAGTACAATTCTTTAGCAAAGTAGATAATATTCCTGTTTCCATGTTATTACCTTCTGAATTGCTGACAACCGAGAAACCAGCTTTTTCTAGTGTGTATTTGATGCAGTTATTAGTTGATGTTTTTCCATTTGTTGCTGTAACTGCTATTACCCTAGAGCTTATTTTGAATTTTGATAATATATTAGGATTAATTTTTATGGCTAGTTTTCCAATAACATTGCCACCATGTTTTCCTATAATTTTTAAAAATAAATTTAATATTTTAGCAAAAATAATTGTAAATATTTTATACATATTATTCCTCCATTTAATGAGAATTTCTTTTCTTTTTATTACAGTTAGTATATCTAAAAAAACATTTTTTACGAATAAAATTGGCGAAATTGTTAGGAGTGCCAGTTATAAATCCAGATTTACTTAAAAGATATGCGTGATCTTTATTTATGTACAAATAAAAGAAATCTCTAGTTTCGTAAATGTGCTTTAGTTTGTTATAATATGAAATATCTCTATATATTTTGTTTCTTATTTCAAAATGATCCTCAAAAAAGACAAAACTAAATTCTTTTTCTTTTTGAAATTTTTCTGAATGTAGTTCATTTGAAATCTGTTTTACAGGGTAAAAAAATCTATAATATATAAATCCTATAATAATTATTAGAAATACGACAGATAAGTACCAATATCCATATTTAATTTGCAAAAACATACATATAAATAATAATATGGTTGTAAATATTGTATATATATCATAGGAAAAGCCAAATCTATTTTGATGAAAATTTAAGTATTGCTCATATACTTTTGCATTATACTTAGTTTTGTTTTTAAATAATATTTTCATAATTTTGCTCCTATATAACTTTTGAGTATTATATCATAAAAAATAAATAGTTACAAAATTTTCACACAAAAAACACAATAATTGTTTATCATATAAATAATCAAAACATCCCCTTTTATTTTGGAATCGCACAAAACAATTTTGGGCGGTTCTTTTTTGTGTAGAAAAAACCTTGAAAATACAATTTCAGTATGTTATTATGACTATATAAAATGATAAAGTTAGGAGTGAAAGTATATTGAATAATTTTAAAGAGAGAGGGTCAATAACTTTATTTATAATAATAACTTTAATCTTTGTTCTTATGATATTAGCCCTCATTTATTTTAAAACAAAAAATGATAATACTGCACAAAAAAGAGAAATACAGCAAATTGAACAAACTTATAGTGTAGATAATAACGAATTGTCAGAAGAATATAACGAAATTATAAAATAACGATAGGAGGATGGCTTTGAGAATTAGATATAAGAAATGGGCAAGACCTGAATTAGAGGCAAGCAAATTTTACATACTTGAACCAGAAAATCTAAAAGGGCAATGGAGAAAAGAGTTTAAAAATCCAAATAATCCGATACATCTAGAATTAGGATGTGGAAAAGGACAATTTATATCAAAATTGGCATCAGAAAATCTAAATATTAATTATATTGCAATTGATTTAGTAGATGCAATGCTTGGGTTAGCCAAAAGAAATGTTGAAAGTATATATAAAGAAAAAAAATTAGAGCCAGATAATATATTATTAACTAGATTTGATATAGAAAGAATTTTACTTATATTAAATAAAGAAGATAATATAGAAAGAATATATATAAACTTTTGTAATCCTTGGCCAAAAGGGAAACATAGAAAAAAGAGATTAACACATACAAGACAATTAGAAAAATATAAAGAGTTCTTAGCAGAAGATGGAGAAATATATTTTAAAACAGATGATGAGGATTTATTTAATTCTACATTGCTTTATTTAAAGGAGTCTGGATTTGAAATAATGAAGAAGACATATGATTTGAATAGTGAACCAATATTTGAAAAAAATATTGAAACAGAACATGAGAAAATGTTTTCAGAGCAAGGTATAAAAATAAAAGCATTAATTGCTAGGTTAAATATACAATAAAGAACAAAAAAGTTGTATTTTTTAAAAATATTGATATAATAATATCATAGATTTTAAAAATATAAATTTTTATAAAGATAATTATAAACTATACGAAAGTAGAGGAGGATTAACAATGTTAAAAAAAGTAGCGATTTTAGCAAATGGAGGAGATGTAGCAGGTTTTAATGCTGTAATTAGAGGAATAGTTAAAACAGCAGAAAATAATAATATAGAATGTTATGGTTTTATAGATGGATATAATGGATTATTAAAAAATAATTTTGAAAAATTAAGTACAGCAGAAGAAGGAAATGCAGAAGGAATATTACCAAAAGGAGGATCAATAATAGGATCTTCAACAAATGCTAATGTTTTTAATTATAAAGTAATAAATCAAAATGGAGAAATAGAATATAAAGACTTATCAGATATTTGTATAGAAAATATAAAGAAAGACGGGTTTGACTGTATTTTTGCATTAGGAGGAGATGGAACACAAAAATCTGCAAGAGACTTTTATGTAAAAGGTGTCAATATAATAGGAGTTCCAAAAACAATAGATAATGATGTTGCATGTACAGAAATAACATTTGGATATAATACGGCAGTATCTGTAGCAATGGAGGCAATAGATAGATTACACACAACAGGGGAAACACATCATAGAATAATGGTATTAGAAGTTATGGGAAGATATGCAGGTTGGATAGCTTTAGAGTCTGCAATAGCAGGAGGAGCTGATGTTGCATTAATTCCTGAAATACCATATGACATTAATAGTGTGGTAACCAAAATAAAAAACAGACAAAAAAGAGGTAAAAATTTTAGTATAGTAGTAGTATCAGAAGGTGCAAAGCCATTAGGTGGAGACATTACAGTCGTAGGTACAAGAGATAATGGAAAAGGCGTAGATAATACAAAACTTGGTGGTGTAGGAGAAAAAGTTGCAAGAGAACTTGAAAAGTTAACAGGACTAGAAGCAAGAAATACAACACTTGGATATATGCAAAGAGGTGGAACACCAACAGCATATGATAGAGTGCTATCAACAAAATATGGTACAAAAGCAATGCAATTAGCATTAGAAGGAAAATTTGGAACTTTAGCAGTTATAAAAAATGGAAAATTAGACTCGGTATCATTAGAAGAGGTTGTAGGAAAAAATAAAGAAATTGGAGCAGTCTCAGGAAACACAGAAAACAGCAACCAAAGAAAAGTAACATTGGATGATGACTTAGTAAAAACAGCTAGAAACATAGGAATTAACTTAGGTGACTGGGAATAGCAAATAATAAGTACAATAGTAGCATTAAACAGATAAAAATAGGAGAATAATATGAAAAAATCATACGAACTACTATATATTTTTGTAATAACAAGTATTTTAGGATATTTTATTGAATTCTTTTGGACACTTTTGACAAAAGGAGTAGTTATTAATCATTCGGCAGTGGTAATAGGACCATTTAACTTTGCATATGGAATTTGTGGTGTTGCACTTACTCTATTATTATTTAAATTTAAAGATGAATCTTATTTAAAAATATTTTTGTTAAGTTTTATAGGTGGTTCTATTTTAGAATATATTATGAGTTGGGGAATGGAATTAGTGTTAGGTTTTACAGCATGGGATTATTCTAACAGATTTTTGAATATAAATGGACGTATTTGTCTTTTATATTCAATATTTTGGGGATTCCTAGGAATTTTGTGGATAAAATTTATATACCCTCAGTTTACAAATATACTTAATAAAATGAAACCTAAAACATATAAAATAGTTGCAATTTGCCTAACTATATTTTTATTCTTAGATATTTTGTTAACAATAGGAAGTGTGACAAGAGCAAAAGAAGCAGATAGAGGTATAGAACCAGTAAATAGATATGAAAGATTTTTAGATAATACATTTAATAGCAAATACTTAAAGAATATGTTTAATAATAATTGGAAGTGAATTTAGGAAGACAAAATTAACTTTTTTCAAAGAAACTGTGTCTAAAAAAGGAATGGTAATAAATATGAAAATACTAGTATTATCCTGTAGTACAGGAGGGGGACATAATGCTTGTGGACATTATATAGAAAAAGAATTTAAAGAAAATAATATTGAATGTGATTTTGTAGATTATTTTGACATTTTAGGCAAAAAAGCCAAAAAAAGATCTGAAAAAATCTATTTAGGTACAACAAAAGGCAATGGCAATATATTTAAAGTAGCTTATAAATTAGGAGAAGCATATAGTAAAACGGGAATTGTTAGCCCAGTATATGCTTTAAATAAATTAGCTAAAAGTAAATTTTGTTCATATATAAAAAAGCATGATTACAATATAGTTATCTGTTCTCATTTATTTCCGGCTATGGCAGTAACTATGCTTAAAAAAGAAGGAAAAGATATAAAACTTATAAATGTAGCAACAGATTATCATGCTATTCCTTTTTGGGAAGAAACTAAACCAGATTTTTTTGTAATACCACATGCCAGTCTAAAAGAAGAATTTATAAAAAAAGGATTTGAAGAAGAAATATTATTAGATTTTGGAATATCGGTTTCAAGTTCTTTTCATGAAGTAAAAAATAATCTTGATTTACCAAAAAATAAAGATATTTTATTAATAACTTCTGGGAGTATGGGATTTGGAAAAATGAAGGATATAGTTAAGGCTTTATTAAAAAATATTCCAAATATTTATATTGTAGCCCTTTGTGGTAATAATAAAGAATTATATTCTGAATTAGAAGAAATAGATAATCCAAATTTATTAATAAAAGGATATGTAAATAATATCAATGAATATATTTCAGCAAGTACAATTGTTTTAACAAAACCAGGAGGACTTACAAGTACAGAAGTAGGAATTATTAGAAAGCCAATTATTCATTTAATGCCAATACCAGGTGTAGAAAATTATAACGCAAAATTTTTCGAAAAAAACGGACTTAGTATCGTTTCAAATAATATTGAGGAAGTATTGAATAATACTACTAAATTATTAAAAGACAAAGAATTACAACAACAAATGATAGAAAATCAGGCAAAAATAATAAACAGGAATTCAGCAAAGGATTTAGTAAATTTTATTTTAAAAAATTTAGGAGGTTTTAGTTATGAAAAATGAATTAATTATAAAAAAATGTAAATCATGTGGAGCAATAGTAAAAGTAATTGAAGACTGTAATTGCAAAGGATGTGGAATTATTTGTTGCGGAGAACAAATGGAAAAATTAATTCCAAATTTAGTTGATGCAGCAGTAGAGAAACATATTCCAACTTACGAAAAAGTAGAAAATGAAATTATGGTTAAAGTAAATCATGTAATGGAACAAGAACATTATATAGAATGGATAGCCCTTGTAGCTGATAATAAAGAGTATCTTGTAAAATTATATCCTGAGCAAAATGCAGAATGCCGTTTTCCATATATTAAAGATTCTTGTATATATTCATATTGCAATAAACATGGACTTTGGAAAAAGGAAGTAGAATAAATATTAAAAAAATCTAATAAAAATAAAGTAAAGGATGACTGTAATATGTTTAAATTACATTCAGAATATAAGCCAACTGGAGACCAACCTAAGGCAATAGAATATCTATCCAATGGAATAAAAGAAGGCAAGAAATTCCAGACACTTTTAGGAGTTACAGGTTCTGGAAAGACTTTTACTATGGCTAATGTAATTCAACAAGTGCAGAAACCGACATTAGTGTTAGCACATAATAAAACACTAGCTGGACAACTCTATTCAGAGTTCAAAGAATTCTTTCCAGAGAACAACGTGGAGTATTTTGTATCATATTATGATTATTATCAACCAGAAAGCTATATTCCTCAATCAGATACTTATATTGAAAAAGATGCATCAATAAATGATGAAATAGATAAGTTAAGACATTCTGCAACAGCGGCACTTTTTGAAACAAGAGATGTAATAATAGTTGCCTCTGTATCTTGCATATATGGATTAGGAGACCCTATTGACTATGAAAACATGATAGTATCATTAAGACCAGGTATGAAAAAGTCAAGAGATGAAGTGCTAAAAAAGCTAATCAACATGCAATATACAAGAAATGAAATAGATTTTAAAAGGGGAACTTTTAGAGCAAAAGGAGATATTGTAGAAATATATCCATCTGACCAAAACGAATCTGCAATTAGAGTAGAATTTTGGGGAGATGAAATAGAAAAAGTTCAAGAAATAAACCCACTAACAGGAAAAGCATTAGCCGAAAGAACTCATGTAATGATATTTCCAAACTCTCACTATGTAACAACAAAAGACAAAATGGATAGAGCTATACATACAATAGAAGAGGAATTACAAGAAAGAATAAAATATTTTAAAGAACAAGGAAAATTAATAGAAGCTCAAAGAATTGAAGAAAGAACAAATTTTGATATAGAAATGATGAAAGAAACAGGATTTTGTCAAGGGATAGAAAACTATTCAAGACATATAAGCGGAAGAGCCCCTGGTTCAGCACCATTTACATTATTCGATTATATGCCAAAAGATTTTTTACTTTTAATAGATGAATCTCATGCAACAATACCACAAGTAAGAGCCATGTATAATGGAGATAAAGCTAGAAAAGATTCCCTAGTAAAATACGGATTTAGATTACCATCAGCATATGACAATAGACCTTTAAAATTTGAAGAATTTGAGAAAAAAATAAATCAAGCAATATTTGTTAGTGCAACTCCAGCAGAATACGAAAAAGAACATAGTAAAGACAATGTGGTAGAACAAATTATAAGACCTACTGGACTGTTAGACCCTAAAATAGAAATTAGACCAGTAACAAATCAAATAGACAATTTAATAGAACAAATAAGGCTAAGAGTAGAAAAAAATGAAAGAGTATTAGTAACGACTTTAACCAAAAAGATGGCTGAAGATTTAACATCATATCTAAAAAGCTTAGATATAAAAGTAAATTATATGCATTCTGATATAAAAGCATTAGAAAGAATGAAGATTATTAGGGAACTACGATTAGGTGAATTTGATGTTTTAGTTGGAATAAATTTACTACGAGAAGGTTTAGATATTCCAGAAGTTTCATTAGTAGCGATATTAGATGCAGATAAAGAAGGATTTTTACGTTCAGAAAGATCTTTAATACAAACAATAGGTAGAGCAGCTAGAAATACAGATGGAACTGTTATAATGTATGCTGATGAATTAACAGATTCAATTGAAAAAGCTGTTTCTGAAACAAATCGTAGAAGAAAAATACAAGAAGAATATAATGTTAAGCACCATATAACACCAAAAACAATTAATAAATCTATAAGAGATACGATAAGCATTATAAAACAAGAAGATATTGAAGTAACATATAAAATGGAGAACAAAGAAGACATTAAAGAAACTATTTCTAACTTAACTGATGAGATGTTAAAATATGCAGCTGATATGGAATTTGAAAAAGCAGCAGAAGTAAGAGATAAAATAAAAGAATTAGAAAAATTGTTAGATTATAATTAAAATTTATTTTGATAAACAGTAAAAAAGAAGAAAGCCTGTGGGAAAAAACCTACAGGCTTGGAGTTTGTATTTGGAATTCTAATTATATATGCTTTCTAGTATTGTTATAAATTTAAATAAAAATCAAGAAAGATCTGCAAACTATTGTTTTTAAAAAATTTATATAGTATAATATTATCATCGGAGGGAGATTATGAATGACAAAATAATAATAAAAGGAGCAAAAGAGCATAATTTAAAAAATATAAATTTAGAAATACCAAGAGATAAATTAGTAGTAATAACAGGGCTTTCAGGCTCAGGAAAATCTTCATTGGCATTTGACACACTATATGCAGAAGGACAAAGAAGATATGTAGAAAGTTTATCATCATACGCAAGACAATTTTTAGGTCTAATGGAAAAGCCGGTTGTAGAATCAATTGAAGGATTATCTCCAGCAATATCAATAGACCAAAAAACAACATCTAAAAACCCTCGTTCAACAGTAGGAACAGTTACCGAAATCTATGATTATATCAGACTTTTATATGCTAGAATAGGAGTTCCATATTGTCCTAATTGTGGTAAAAAAATAGAAAAGCAGTCAATAGACCAAATAATAGATAATATATTAAGCTTAGAAGAAGGAACTAAAATACAAGTATTAGCACCAGTTGTAAGAGGTAGAAAAGGAGAATACACAAAATTATTAGAAGGATTTCAAAAAGAAGGTTTTGTTAGAGTTAGAGTAGATGGAGAAATATATGATTTATCTGATGACATAAATATAGACAGAAAGAAAAAACATAATATCGAATTAGTAGTAGATAGATTAGTAATAAAACCAGAAATAAGAAGTAGACTAACAGAGTCAGTAGAGACAGCTCTTAAAAATGCAGAAAATCTAGTATTAATAGATATTGTAGGTAAAAATGAAGTGTTATATAGCTCAAATTATGCTTGCCCAGACTGTGGATTTAGTTTTCCAGAACTAACGCCAAGAATGTTTTCTTTTAACAACCCATTTGGAGCATGTCCAACTTGTATGGGTATAGGATATTTAATGAAAATGGATGAAGACTTAATAATACCAGATAAAAACAAAACTCTATATGATGGAGTAAAAGCATTTGGTTCTAGTGTAATGAAAAGAGCAGATACTATGGCAAAAATGTATTTTGAAAGTATAGGAAGACATTATGGAGTAGATATATCAAAACCTATTAAAAAGTTACCTAGAGAATTTATGGAGAAAATTCTTTATGGTACAGGAGATGAAAAAATAGATTTTGAGTATGAATCATCTGCTGGAATAAGAAAATTTACAACACCATTTGAAGGGGTATTGCCAACATTAGAAAGAAGACATAGTGAAACAAAATCTCAGGGAATGAGAGATTTTTATGAAATGTATATGAGTGAATCAGAATGTCCTACATGTAAAGGTGCAAGATTAAGAAAGGAAATTCTATCAATTAAAATAGGAAATAAAAACATTAATGAATTAACAGATATGTCAATTAATCAAATAAAGTTATTTCTAAACAATTTGGAATTAACAAAAACAGAAGCAATGATCGCGGATATGATTTTAAAAGAAATAGATAAAAGACTTCAGTTTTTAATTGATGTCGGATTAGAATATTTGACATTATCAAGAAGTGCAGGAACATTATCAGGAGGAGAAGCACAAAGAATTCGTTTAGCAACTCAAATTGGTTCAGGTTTAACAGGAGTATTATATATATTAGATGAGCCAAGTATAGGACTTCACCAAAGAGATAATGACAGACTTCTTGCAACACTAAAAAAATTAAGAGACTTAGGAAATACGCTGTTAGTTGTAGAACATGATGAAGACACAATGTATGCAGCAGATCAAATTATAGATATAGGACCAGGAGCAGGAGCACATGGTGGATATGTAATGGCACAAGGAACAGCTGAAGAAGTTAAACAAGTAAAAGACTCAATAACTGGACAATATTTAAGTGGAAGAAAGAAAATAGAAGTACCAAAAAAAAGAAGAAAAGCATTAAAAAATAAAGTAATAGAAGTACAAGGAGCAACAGAAAACAACTTAAAAAATATAAGCGTTAAATTTCCACTTGGGGTATTTACGTGTGTTACAGGAGTATCAGGTTCAGGAAAATCTACATTAGTAAATGAAGTATTGTATAAAACAATTGCAAAAGAATTAAATGGTTCAAATGAGAAACCAGGAAAATGCAAAGATGTAAAAGGATTAGAACAAATAGATAAAATTATAAATATTGACCAATCTCCAATAGGAAGAACACCAAGGTCAAATCCTGCAACCTATACAGGCGTATTTGATTTAATAAGAGATATATTTGCAGGTACAAATGAAGCTAAAATGCGTGGATATCAAAAGGGTAGATTTAGTTTTAATGTTCCTGGTGGAAGATGTGAAAGCTGTAATGGAGATGGCGTTCATAAAATAGAAATGCATTTCTTACCAGATGTATATGTGCCTTGTGAAGTTTGTAAGGGAAAAAGATATAATCATGAAACACTAGAAGTAAAATATAAAGGAAAAAATATTGCAGATGTACTAGATATGACTGTTGAAGAAGCATTAGAATTCTTTGATAAAATACCAAAAATAAAACAAAAAATTCAAACTCTATATGATGTAGGCCTTGGTTATATTAAACTTGGACAACCTTCTACAACATTATCAGGAGGAGAAGCACAAAGAGTTAAGCTTGCAACTGAATTATCAAAAAGAGCAACAGGAAAAACATTATATATCTTAGATGAGCCAACAACAGGTTTGCATATCGCAGATGTTCATAAATTAATAGGAATATTGCAAAGATTAGTAGACTCTGGAAATAGCATTATTGTAATAGAACATAATTTGGATTTAATAAAAACTTGTGATTATATTATAGACTTAGGACCAGAAGGTGGAGATGCAGGAGGAGAAGTAATTGCAGTTGGAACTCCTGAGCAAATTTGTAAAAATGAAAGAAGTTATACAGGAAAATTTTTGAAAAAATATATAGAAGAATAAAAAAATTAATAAAAGGGAGTTTGTCAGTTAATGACTTATCACAACTTATGAATATCATTGTCAAGCAAAATAGTTAAGAGGTCGTAATTACGACTTCTTAATTTTTTCATTTTTTGGCAATTTATTGCTATCAGCTATTTTTTTACTTTCTGACTTAACCCTTCTTTCTAATTTTTTTAAATCTTCTGCTGGTTTTAGATTTTCTGGTCTAATGCCTCTCTTATTTAACATATTTCTTACACTCAAATTATTATCCACATGCTCATCAGTTATACTTTTTTCGCCATACATATCTTTTTCGGTTACATTGTAATTTGTCATTTCTGTTGCTAGATTTTTTGCTGCAATAGTCAAAGTGGGCAAAAAATCTGCTAGAGGTCTATTTTCTTTTACTCCATATTTTGCTTTCATCTGCATTGTATTTAATCCGCCAAATAATGCAGAATCTCCTTTTGAACGAATTCTTGCAAATCCCAAATCGTCCACTCCTCTTTCATAAATATTTTTAGATAACTGTTTTTCAGATTCTTTTAGTTTTTCTCTGGCTTCTAATCGATTCATTAGTCTTATTCTGTCTTCAATTATTTCTTGTTTTCTAGTTTGCACTGCAAAATATGTTTGAGCAAATGCAATTTCTTCTTTTTTGGAATCTCCATTTTGAGCTATTAAATAACAAGCATATCTTGTAAGCATATAATCTTGTATAGGTCTTTTCGCACCTTTTGCTAAATTTATCATTTTCGTAACCTCACGAAAATGATTATCAACTTCTATAGCAGCATTTTTACAAGATTGCATAGCTTTTTTTATTGTTTCAATAAAATTTTCCCATCTTTTATAGCCCAATTGAATCTGTAAATCTCGTGCATACCAAAATTCCACATTACCTTTCTCTTCCATATTAATAATAGAATCAAATTTGTCTTTTAATTCTATTAGCTTTGTTTTTTCAAATTTCATAACTATCACTTTCCTTGTAATATTGACTCATAATAACATATTTACCTTTTTTATTATATTGTTGCAATATTTATGATATTATTGTATGATATATTCTAAAACATTCGTTTGCAATTGTCAAGCTGTTTTTCCTAATATTTATACCATTTAATTTCATAAAAAGTAGTTTTTCCATAATATCTTGATGCCTGTTTCATTTTTTATAAGGATATAATTTATAATAATTTTGACATTTTTCGATTTTTTTATCAATAACACTAGATAAAAATATATGGTTTTGATATAATTTAAAATATTAAGAATATATTTTTTACAAGGAGAAAAATAATGGAAAATAAATATGAATTTTTATTAATATCCAATTAGGTTTATAGATTTACTCCCTTAAAAATCTAAATTTTAAAAAAGGAATGTGGTAAAAATGGCAGAGCAAGAAAAAATAAAATGTAATTGTAATAAAGTTCATGAATTTATGCAAGAAATAGAAAAAACATATAAAGAAGAAAAAGATAACTTAATACCAATATTAGAAGAGATACAAGAAAAATTTGGATACATACCATTAGAAGCACAAAAAGAAGTATCAGAATTTTTAAAAATACCAATGGCAGAAATATATGGAGTAATCACTTTTTATTCTCGTTTTACATTAAAACCAAAAGGAAAATATGCAATATCAGTATGTTTAGGGACAGCATGTTTTGTAAAAGGATCTCAAAAAATAATGGATAGACTAAAAGATAGATTAAAAATAGAATCAGGAGAAACAACAGAAGACGGACTATTTTCAATTGATGAAACAAGATGCGTTGGAGCATGCGGATTAGCACCTGTATTTACAGTAAATGGAGAAGTATATGGAAAAGCAACAGTACAAAAATTAGATCAAGTGTTAGATGAATTAGTGGCTAAAGAAAGCAAAGAAATGAAATAGGTCTGTCCCTTTTGGACAAAATTTGACCAATTTGCTACGTCCCTAACGGACCAAGAAAGGAGAAATTTATGAAATCATTACAAGAACTTCATAAAATAAGAGAAGAAAAAAGAAAAGAATTAGATTTAAGAGTAAATATAAATGCTGACTGTAGAGAAAAACATATTTTAGTATGCCATGGTACTGGTTGTACTTCTTCTAAATCCCCTCAAATTTTAGAGAATTTTAGAAAAATTTTAAAGGAAAAAAATATAGACAATGTTAGAGTTATTATGACAGGTTGTTTTGGTCTTTGTGCAAAAGGCCCAATAGTTATTATAAGACCAGAAGATACTTTTTATGCGATGGTGACACCTGAGGACTGTGAAGAAATTATTCAAACACATATTGTAGAAGGTAAAAGAGTTGAAAGACTACTTTGCAAAGATATTGATGGAAAAATAGTAAATAGTTTAGATGAACTAAACTTTTATAAAAAACAAAAAAGGATAGCATTAAAAAATTGTGGAGTAATAAATCCAGAAGATATTGACGAATATATTGCATTTAATGGTTATGAAGCACTAGAAAGAGTTTTAAGAGAATATACTCAAGACGAAGTTATAGATATAATTAAAAAATCTGGACTTCGTGGCAGAGGAGGAGCAGGATTTCCAACAGGAAAGAAATGGGAACTTACAAAGGATTCAGAAGGAAAGCAAAAATATGTTGTTTGTAATGCTGATGAAGGAGATCCAGGAGCTTTTATGGATAGAAGTATATTAGAGGGTGACCCACATGCAGTATTAGAAGCAATGGAAATAGCAGGATATGCAATTGGCGCAGATAGAGGATTTATATATGTAAGAGCAGAATATCCAATTGCAGTACATAGGTTAAAAATAGCAATAGAACAAGCAAGAGATTACGGAATATTAGGAAAAAATATATTTGGAACAGGATTCAACTTTGATATTGAAATAAGACTAGGAGCAGGAGCATTTGTCTGCGGAGAAGAAACAGCATTACTAGAATCAATTGAAGGAAAAAGAGGTCAACCAAGAGTAAAACCACCATATCCAGCAACAGCAGGTTTATGGGGAAAACCAACTCTAATAAATAATGTTGAAACATATGCAAATATAGCACAGATAATCTTGAAAGGACCTGACTGGTTTTCTTCTATAGGTACAGAAAATTCCAAAGGAACAAAAGTATTTGCATTGGGAGGAAATGTAAATAATATAGGATTAGTAGAAGTTCCAATGGGAACAACTTTAAGAGAAATTGTATATGATATAGGTGGAGGAATTCCAAATAATAGAGATTTCAAAGCTGCACAAACAGGAGGACCTTCAGGAGGATGTATTCCAAAAGAGCATTTAGATACACCAATAGATTATGAATCATTAAAACAAATAGGTTCAATGATGGGCTCAGGTGGTTTAATTGTAATGGATGATACAAAGTGTATGGTAAATTTAGCGAGATTTTATCTACAATTTACTGTAAGTGAGAGCTGTGGTAAATGTACTCCTTGTAGAATAGGAACAAAAAGAATGTTAGAAATATTAGAAAGATTATGCTCAGGAGAAGGAGAAGAATATGACATATATAGACTAGAAAAACTTGCAGCGAACATACAAAAATCAAGTATATGTGGTTTAGGACAAAGTGCTCCAAACCCAGTTATAAGTACATTGAAATATTTTAGAGAAGAATTTAGACAACATGCAATTCATAAGGAATGTAAAGTATTAGAATGTAAAGCATTATCACAAATAACTATCAACGAAGAGAAATGTAAAGGGTGCGGACTTTGCCAAAAACATTGTCCAGTAAATGCAATAGAAGGAGAAGGCAGAGAAAAAAGAGTTATAAATCAAGAAAAATGTATTAAATGTGGTACATGCATAATGTCATGTCCATTCCACGCAATAGGGAATTAGGGACGTATCTCAAAATCCCTATTTTTAGGGATTTTGGGGACAGATCTTAAAAAATTTTAATAAATATTAGATAAAATTTAAAGACTATAAAAGTAAAACGGATGGGTTTATAGGTAAATCCTTAAAAAACCTAAATATATTAAACAAGGGATAGAGAATATGGTTAATTTAACGATAGATGGTCAAAAAGTAACTGTGCCAGAAGGAACAACAATATTAAATGCTGCAAAACAAGCAGGAATAGATATTCCAACACTTTGTTTTTTAAAAGAAATAAATGAAGTTGGAGACTGTAGAATGTGTATAGTAGAAGTTGAAGGAAGAAAAGGTTTTGCAACTTCTTGTATACAACAGGTAGAAGAAGGAATGGTAGTACATACACATACACCAAATGTATTAGAAGCAAGGCATGTAATACTAGATTTAATAATATCAAATCATGCAAAAGACTGTTTAACATGTACTCGTTCAGGAAATTGTGAATTGCAAGCACTAGCTACTAAATTTAATGTATTAGATGTAGAATTTCCTGGAGAAATGAATAAACATAAAATTGATGATTCATCACCATCAATAGTAAGAGATTTTAATAAATGCATTTTATGTAGAAGATGTGTAGCAACATGTAAAAATGTACAAGAAATAGGAGCTATAGACTGTGTGAATCGTGGCTTTGAATCTTGTATATCAACAGTTGGAGACCATAGTTTAAATGATGTTGACTGTACGTTTTGTGGACAATGTATAGAATCTTGTCCGACTGGAGCATTACATGAAAAAGAAACAATAAATGATGTCTGGGCAAAATTAAAAGATCCAGATACAATTGTGCTAGTTCAAACTGCTCCTGCTATAAGAGTGGCACTTGGAGAAGAGTTTGGAATGCCAATTGGAACAAATGTAACAGGAAAAATGATAACTGCATTAAAAAGATTAGGTTTTGACAAAGTATTTGATACAAATACAGGTGCTGACTTTACTATAATGGAAGAAGCAACAGAATTTGTAGAAAGATTCAAAAAACATGACAATTTACCAATGCTTACATCATGTTGTCCAGCATGGGTTAAATTTATAGAAATGGAATATCCTGAATTTTTACCACATCTATCTAGTTGTAAATCTCCTCATCAAATGTTTGGAGCAATATTAAAGACATATTATGCTAAAAAAGAAAATATAGATCCAGAAAAAATATATGTTGTTTCAGTAATGCCATGTATTGCTAAGAAATTTGAAAGACAAAGACCAGAAATGAAAGAAAATGGATTATATGATGTTGATAATGTAATTACTACTAGAGAATTAGCAAGAATGATTAAACAGGCAAACATTGATTTCGAAAAACTAGAAGATAGTACATTTGACAGTCCTATGGGCGAAGCTACAGGTGCTGGGGCAATTTTTGGAACAACTGGTGGAGTTATGGAAGCAGCATTAAGGACAGCTCAAGATATTTTAACAGGCAAAGATTTACCAAAAATAGATTTTGAGCAAGTAAGAGGTGGAAAAGGCATAAAAAGAGCAACAATAAATATTGCTGGTAAACCTATAAATGTTGTGGCAGCAAGTGGATTATCAAATGCAAGAAAGATAATGGAAGAAATAAAGTCTGGAAAATCTAATTATCAATTTGTAGAGATTATGGCCTGTCCAGGTGGATGTATAATGGGTGGAGGTCAGCCTATAAAAAATTCTAAAACAAGAGCAGAAGTTGATATTAGAAAATTAAGAGCAGATAGTCTATATACAATAGATGAGAAGAGTACAATAAGGAAATCTCACGAGAATCCAGTTTTGAAAAAAATTTATGAAGAATACCTTGAAAAACCAGGTAGTTATAGAGCAGAAAAACTTTTACATACTAAGTATGCAAAAAGAGAAAAATACAATATATAGACCTATTTATCTTTAAAAAATTACTTAGAAGTCGCAGTATATTTTAATTATATTATAAAAAA
>CAWVFT010000068.1:0-5563 GCA_963928635.1 Bacillota bacterium
TCTTAACAATGAATAAAATAAAGAAAATTTTATTCATATAACAGATAAATTATACAATTTTTTGCCTAATATTTCAATACTATATTATATAAAATTTCCTAAAGTTTGTTACAATTGTAACTACAATATTGAAAAAAATGTAAAAATATAAATTTTTTTTGTAAAAAAAGAAGGAAAAAAATTTTTTGTAGAGAATAATATAATTGTACATAATATACATGTATAATAATACTTAAGGAAGGCGGTGCACGCAAAATGCAAATTACAGACGTACGTTTAAGAAAGGTAAATTCAGAAAACAGAATGAAAGCTGTTGCTTCTGTAACTTTTGATAATGAATTCGCAGTACATGATATTAAAGTTATCGAAAGCCAAAACGGATTATTTATAGCTATGCCTAGCAGAAAAACTCCAAACGGAGAATTCAGAGATATAGCTCATCCAATCAATGCTGAAACAAGAGAGAAAATTCAAAAAGCTATATTAGAGGCTTATGAAGCTCCAGAAAGCGAAGAAGCTCAAGAAACAGAGAGTTCAGCAGAATAAATTAATTTGTAAAAAGTAAAAAAGCACTTTTAAAGTGCTTTTTATTGTATTATATAGAAGATTTTGTAAAAAGAAAAATAGTATTTTATATATTCTTGTTCAATAATTTTTCCAATATTTGAATGGCATTAGAAGCAGCGCCTTTTCTTAAATTATCTGCAACAACCCATAAATTCAAACCAGATTTTACTGAAAAATCACGTCTTAATCTTCCTACAAATACTTCATCATATCCATTGGCTTTAGTAGGTAATGGATAATAATTTTTGCTAGGGTCATCTACTAAAATAATTCCTTCGTAATTCTGAAGTAAAATTTTAACATCATATAAATCAAAATCTTTTTCAAATTCAATATTTATTGATTCACAATGACAATTTTCTACAGGAACACGTACAGTTGTAGCTGTAATTTTTAAATCTGGTATATCTAAAATTTTTCTAGTTTCGTTAATCATTTTGTGTTCTTCTTTTGTATATCCATCATCTAAGAAATCATCAATATGAGGAATACAATTATTAAATATAGGATATGGGAATTTTTTAGGTGGAATTCCTTTAATACCATTTTCTAAGTCTATTATTCCTTCTCTTCCTGCTCCAGAAACAGCTTGATAAGTAGAATAAACGATTCTTTTTATGTGATATTTATCGTTTAATGGTTTTAATGGAACAACTGCTTGAATAGTAGAACAATTTGGATTTGCAATAATTCCTTTATTTAAAAAAATTTTTTCTGGATTAACTTCTGGAACAACTAAAGGAATATCTGGTTCCATTCTAAAAGCACTACTATTGTCGATTACAGTACATCCTTTTGAAACAGCAATTGGTGTAAATTTTTTAGATACAGGATTATTAGTACAAAAAATAGCATAATCATATCCATTATTAAAAGAATTTTCATCTAATTTTTGCACAACATATGTATTATTCATAAATTTAATTTTTTCACCAGCAGAGTTAGATGATGAGAATAAAGTATATGTGCAATTTGGAAAATTCTTCTCCTCTAATACTTTTAGTGCTGTTTTTCCAACAAGACCTGTACAGCCTACCACAGCTATTTTGTTAAAATTTTTCATAAAAATTTGTTCCTTTCATGATTAACCTTAAGCATAAATAAAAGAAGTTTCTTTCAAAATATATTTTCGTAAGGTAATCTTTTTTAAATTTAAGTATATTATAGTATTAATTTATGTAGTTGTCAAAGCAAATTGTTACAATTTTCTATTGACAAATAAAAATAAATAGAATATAATACAAACAGATATTTGAAGAACAAATGAACGTCAAACTTTAATACAAATAATTAAAGAGAAAGGAAAGAAAAGTTATGATAACAAATTTGCATATAAAAAACATAGGAATAATAGAAGATATAGAAATTAATTTAAATGAAGGATTAAATGTTTTAACAGGAGAAACTGGAGCTGGAAAAACCTTGATAATAGGGTCACTTGCAATTTTGAGTGGGGGACGTTTCTCAAAAGATATGATAAGAAAAGGAGAAAATTCTTCATATGTAGAAGCATGTTTTTATGAACCAAATAATTCTAATTCAATTGACGGAAATATAATAGTATCGAGAGAAATTAGTAATAGTGGTAAAAATTTGTGTAAAGTAAATGGAAGAATGGTTACAGTATGTGAGCTAAAAAATTTCATGTCAGAAATAATGGAAATACATGGGCAAAACGATAATCAAAATTTGTTAGATAGTGCAAACCACTTAAAATATTTAGATGATTTTATAGGAGAATGTGTAAATAATTTAAAATTAAAATATTTAGATTATTATAATAGATATATAGAAGTAAAAAAGAAACTAAAAGAAAATTATGGAGATGATATAGAAAAACAAAGAAAGTTAGATTTATTAAAATATCAATTTAACGAAATTAAAGATGCAAATTTAAAAGACGGAGAAGAAGAAGAGCTAGAAGCAAAAAGAAAAGTAATAATTAATTCAGAAAAAATTGAAGAAAGTTTAAAATGTTCAGATTTAGCCATAGGAGAAAATTGTGAAGAAAATTTGAGTTTAGCAATAAGATATATGGAAAAAATAAGTGATGTGGATAAAAAATATGAAGATATAGCCAAAAATCTAAAAAATATTTATTATGATATACAAGAAATAGCAAGAGATATAAGTAGCTACAAAGAAGATATTTCATTTAATGAAGAAGACAGAAATCAAATAGAGCAAAGATTAGATTTAATAAATTCACTAAAGAGAAAATATGGTAATAGTATAAAAGAAATCTTAGAATATAAAGAAAAGGTAGAACAAGAAATTTTATATATAGAAAATTTAGATAGTTATAATAACGAACTTAAAAAAGAGCAAAGCATATTAGAAAAAGAATTAAATGGATTAGGTTTAGAAATACATACAATAAGAGATAAGAATGCAATAGTATTAAGTCAAAAGATTAATAAAGAATTAGAAGAATTAGAAATGAAAAATGCAAAAATTAGTGTGAAAGTAAATTATATGGGAAATGAATATTATAGTAATGGTAAAGACATTGTGGAGTTTTATATTACAACAAATGTTGGGGAAGGAGAAAAAGAATTATCAAAAATAGCTTCAGGGGGAGAGATGTCAAGAACAATGTTGGCAATAAAGAAAGTATTAGCAGAATCAGATAAAATATCAATAATGGTTTTTGACGAAATAGATACAGGAATTAGTGGTAAAGCTGCAAATAGTGTAGCAATAAAATTGAAAAAAATTTCTCAATCACATCAAGTTATTTGTATATCACATTTAGCAAGTATTGCAGCAATAGCAGACTACAATTATTTTATTGGTAAAAATGTTACAAATGAAAGAACAAATACAAATATCAAATTATTGAATGAAGATGAAACTGTAAAAGAAATTGCAAGAATATCATCAGGAGAAGTTAATGATGTAAGTTTAAAATTTGCATATGAATTAAGAAATAAAAAGGCTTCATAAATCTATATCATTAAACTGAATAATATATGAGAAAAATGATATTATAATATTTTCAAGTTCTCCTGTTCATTCCATTCAAAAAGAATTCATAAGACTTTCTCGTGAGCCTCTCTCAAGCTCAAAATCAAAGATTTTGACGTGAGCATTCCTCATTCGAAAGCCAAATGAATTCTAATTTTCATTTCAATCAAGCGTCGAAGCTTTAAAATATTATAATATCATTTTCTTTAAATAGATTATTTGCTTATAGCGAATAAAAAAGAATAATTTGGAAAAAATGTAAATAGCAAAAAGAATAAGTTTTGAGAAAGGAAGGTTACATTTATGAAAGATTATTTAGGAATAAAAAATATTGAGGCAATAGAAGTTCTTGATTCAAGGGGAAATCCTACTATACAAGTGGAGGTAGTTACAGAAGGTGGATTTTCAGGGGTGGCATTAGTTCCATCTGGAGCATCTACTGGAAGTTTTGAAGCTGTTGAATTGCGAGATAATGACAAAAGTAGATTTATGGGAAAAGGTGTGCAAAAAGCAGTAGAAAATGTAAATAAAAAAATTGCAAAAAAACTAATGGACATGAATGTATATGATCAAAGAAAAATAGATGAAGAAATGATTTTATTAGATGACACATTAAATAAATCAAATTTAGGAGCAAATGCAATATTAGGAGTATCACTAGCAGTTGCAAAAGCAGCAGCAAACTCATTAGGTATGGAATTATATAACTATATAGGTGGAATTAATGCATCACAATTACCAATACCAATGATGAATATATTAAATGGAGGAAAACATTCTGATAACAATATAAATATCCAAGAATTTATGATAATGCCAGTAGGAAGCATAACATTTGCTGAAAGGTTAAAAAGAGGTGTAGAAGTATATCATTCATTAAAAAAAGTATTAAAAAGTAAAGGATATTCGGTAGCTGTTGGAGACGAAGGAGGATTTGCTCCAAATTTAGAATCAGAAGAAGAAGCAATAGAAGTAATATTAGAAGCGGTAAAGCAAGCAGGATATGAACCTAAAAAAGATATTTGCATCGCATTAGATATTGCAAGTACAGAAATGTATGAAGAAGCACAAAAAATTGGAAAAATAGGATACTATTTTTGGAAAACAGACAAATTTAAAACAACAGAAGAAATGATAGAATATATAGAAGAATTATGCAACAAATATCCAATAATTTCAGTAGAAGATGGTTTAGCAGAAGAAGATTGGGAAGGGTGGAAAACACTAACACAAAAATTAGGAAATAAAATACAACTAGTAGGAGATGACCTATTTGTTACAAATGCAAAAAGATTAGAAAAAGGAATAAAAGAAAAAGCAGCAAATGCCATACTAATAAAGCCAAATCAAATAGGAACATTAACAGAAACACTAGAAACAATACGATTAGCAAAAGAAAATGGATATAAAACAATAATATCACATCGTTCAGGAGAAACAGAAGACACAACAATTGCAGATATAGCAGTAGCAATAAATGCAGGACAAATAAAAACAGGTGCACCTTGTAGAACAGATAGAGTGGCTAAATATAACAGATTATTGAATATAGGGATTTAGGGACGTATCTTAAAATTCCAATATTTAGGGATTATGGGGACAGACCTTGAAAATATAAATAAAAAAATGAAGGTAGAATTTTAAAATCTGCTTTCATTTTTTTGTTTGCAAAATAGAATATAATTAAAGTTTTTTCATTAAGTAAGCTACTTAAAGATTAGATTTACAAAGAAATAATATCAATAAAATACCTAAATGTCAACAAAAAACATAAAAAAATCATATTAAAAAATAAAATATAAATACTAAAACAAAAAAGTAAAAACACTTGATATTTAAGTATTTTTAAAAGATATTAAAATCATTAAGTAGCTTACTTAATGATTTTAAGAAGGAGGAGCAAATATGCAAAAGAAAAGCAAAAATAAAGAAAAATACCAAGAAATAACAAAAAGGCATTATATAAAAGAAAAGAGTTTTAGCAAAAAATTAAGAGAAAATTTAAATAATAAAAATTCAGGAATTACAT
>CAWVFT010000069.1:0-25269 GCA_963928635.1 Bacillota bacterium
CCTCTATCTTTTATATTTATCTCTAAATATTTTCTGAAAGTTTTTTCAAGCTCTTTTAAACTTCTTTCTTTTTTATTGGTTAAAAAAACTTTTAAAAAATTTACTTCTTCGGTACTTATTCCTTTCGAAATATTTACCGCTTCGGTTTATTCTCTAAAGGATTTTATTGTTTACTTTTCAATGTACTTTTTGTTCATATTTTGTGTGAACAATTTGTATTATACAATACCTTTTTTTCTTTGTCAACACTTTTTCTTAAAAAAATTAAAAGAATTTTTTTCCAGTATTTTTTTATCTTTTTATAACAAAAATGATATGAATATAATCGATAATAATTAGCTTAACATTGTTGTAACAAAGAATTCCTATAGAATCAATATAAAAGTCGATTTTTCCTATACAATAAAAATATTAATAGGGATTTTGAGATACGTCCCTAAATCCCTATTAATCTTCATCTCGATGTACTCGTATAAATATACGGTTTATAAGCTGTGTTTCTTCGTCATAGCTCATTGTAACATCATATTCTTCTCTGTTATTTTCTTGTATAATTTCTCTTACTTCCTGTAATTTTTCTTCATTTGTAGAATTTCTACTTATATTTAATGTTATTTGATTTAGCTCTTCTTTTCCTCTGTCTGTCACAGAATTTTCAATTGCTACATCTTCTAAATTTGTTGCTACAGCATTTAATAGTATATTTATATTATCTGCACTCTGTTTTTCTCCAATAAAGAATGTTAATTGTGAATTAAATCTATTTCTTTCTATTTCTGTAATTTCTATAGGCTCTTCTTCTTCAAAAATATCTTCTTTGATGAATTCTAGATTTTTTAGCATTGAATTTAATTCTTCTGGAGTGACTTTATTTGTAATATTATTTATTTGATTATTTATATTTTCTTGTAAGATATTCATTATATTTGCTATTTGTTCTTCTTCTATATTATTAAATGTGATATTGTTTTCTTCATTTAATATTAACTGGTTTTCAAATTCATTTACTGATTTTGCATTTTCTGTTGCTGTTATTTCTACTTTATTATTCCCTATTTCATAAGATAGACCTATATCTCCGTTTATTTCATTATTTTGTAATTCTTTTTTCATAGCTATTTGTATTTTTCTTTTATATACATTATTTTCGGCTTCTTCATAATTGAATACTATGTTTTGCATATTATCTTGAGATGTGTTTTCTAAATTTATTAATTTTTTTGTCTCGTTTTGGTTTTCTAATTTATTATTTTGTATTGTTATTGATGTCCCATTATTATATATGTCTATTTCGGTTGAGTTTCCTTCGGTTTCTACTACAGTTCTTATTGTTTGTCCATTACTTTCATATACAATTATTCTATATGCTTCGTTTCCTATATTTGTGTTTTTGATTTCCGTTATAATATTATTTATATATTTTATAAATGTGTCTCTTAAGCTTATATTTTGTTCATCTTGAATTATACCATATTCTATAAAATTATTTTGTATATTATCAATTTTTGCTAAAATTATCTCTTCTTGGGCTACTTGTTCTAATATTTTTATTAGTAAATTATTGTATTGCTCTTTTGTTGTTTCTATATAGTATCCATTTGCTATTACTTGGTTTTCATTTACTTCTATTGCTTGATTATTTATTCTTTTGAAATTTTCTTTTGGTGTATTTTGTTCTATTATATTTGTATATGTTTCTAACATTGTTTGTTTTTCTTCATCACTGAAGTTGATTAATTCTGATACATTTATTCCTTTTGATAATAAGTAATTTATGCTTAAAGCGTCTTCCGATATGTTCATTTTATTTGATAATGATTCTATATCTTGAGTATCAATTGTTACAAATTGTAATATACCATCTAATCTAATTCCTAATAATTCATTTTCTTTTATATATTCAACTCTTGCTGCTTTTTCTGTATTGTATAGTAATCTTATGTCTTTATAATCATATTGATTTGAATTATCTGTTTGACTATTTATACTTAATTTTAGGTTGTTTATATTATTTGGTGTTTGTGTTTGTTGATTTTCGTCTGTATTATTTTCTGATGTACTGTCAGTTGAATTATTATTATTTGAATAGTTTATACTTGCTGAAATGTCTGAAGTATATTTGTTATTCTCTAAAAACTCTTCTATATTATTAGATTTATTTTGAATAATATTCTGTATCACATCAAAATTTTGTGCCAAATATTTTTCAAATAGTGTTCTATTTGATTTAAAAGCATCTGTTGTTAAATATAAATATATGCATACTCCTCCTATTGTTAACAATATTATTAATGAAACAACTATTGATATTATTATAATTTTTTTCTTTTTCCTTGGCATATTATTTCCTCCATTACTTATTATGTATTAATTATATATTTTATATAATATTTTATCAATACTTTTTTGTTGTTTTTTGTTTTACACATTCATATATTATTATTCCTGTTGATACTGATGCATTTAACGATTCTATTTTTCCTTTCATTGGTATTTTTACCAAAAAATCACAATTATTTTTAACTTTCTTGCTCATACCTTTTCCTTCATTACCAATTACTATTCCTATTGGTCCTGTCAAATCTTGATTATAATAATAATTTTTAGCATCTACTGCTGTTCCACATATCCAAAGTCCATTTTCTTTTAGTTTATTTATTGCATCAGTTATATTCGTAACTCTCGCAATTTTCATATATTCAGTTGCTCCGCATGACACTTTATTTACTGTGCTATTTACAGCTGTTGCTCTTCTCTTTGGAATTATTATTCCATGAACTCCTGCTGTTTCGGCTGTTCTTATGATAGAGCCTAAGTTATGTGGATCTTCTATTCCGTCTAATATTAATACAAATGGGTCTTCTTTTCTTTCTTTTGCTTCTTGTAAAATATCTTCTATTTCACAATATTCAAATGGAGGAACTATTGCAATTACTCCTTGATAATTTTCTGTTTGTGCTATTTGGTCCATTTGCCTTTTATCTTTTTCTACTATCAATATTTTTCTTTCTTTCGCTATTGCTATTATCTTATTAATTGATCCATGTTTTTCTCCTTTTGTTATAAATATTTTATTTACGTCTTTTCCACTTTCTAATAATTCTAGTACAGAATTTCTTCCTTCTACATGGTCATCAAAATTTGTTTTTTCTTTCATTTATTTTCATTTCCTTCCTTTTTGATTCTATGAGACCTGTCCCAAATAAACCATTTTTGGTTCATTGGGACCTGTCCCCATTGAACCATTTTTATTCGTCATCTAGTTTTAATACTGATAAAAATGCTTCTTGTGGTACCTCTACACTTCCTATTTCACGCATTTTTTTCTTTCCTCTTTTTTGTTTTTCTAATAGTTTTTTCTTTCTTGTTATATCTCCACCATAACATTTTGCCAAAACGTCTTTTCTCATTGCTGATATTGTTTCTCTTGCGATTATTTTTCCTCCAATTGCTGCTTGAATTGGTATTTTAAATAATTTTCTTGGTATTTCTTCTTTCAATTTTTCTACCATTTTTTTGCCCCTTTCATAAGCTCTATCTTTATGTAATATAAAGCTTAAGGCATCTACTGGCTCGTTGTTTATATATATATCTAATTTTACTAGGTCTGATTTTCTGTATTCTTTAAATTCATAATCAAATGATGCATATCCTTTTGTTTTTGATTTTAAATTATCAAAGAAATCATATATTATTTCATTTAGAGGCATTTCATATATAAGTGTTACTCTATTTTCGTCTAAATATTTCATATCTATATATATTCCTCTTCTTTTCTGACATATGTCCATTATGTTTCCTACATATTCTTTTGGAGTATATATATTTGCTGTTACAAATGGTTCTTCGATATATGAAATTTCTTGTGGTTTTGGTAATTCTGTTGGATTATATATGTCTAGAATTTCACCTGTTGTTTTATGTACCTTATATATTACAGATGGTGCTGTTGTAATTAGTCCTAAGTCAAATTCTCTATCTAGTCTTTCTTCAATAATTTCTAAATGTAATAACCCTAAAAAACCGCATCTAAATCCAAATCCTAATGCTGCTGAGTTTTCTGGTTCATATACTAATGCTGCATCATTTAATTGCAATTTTTCTAATGCTACTTTTAAATTTTCATATTCACTTCCATCTACAGGATATATTCCACAATATACCATTGGTGTTACTTTTTTATATCCTGCTAATGGTTCATCTGCAGGATTATCTTTTAATGTTACTGTATCTCCTACATGGATATCAGATAAGTTTTTTACACTTGCTGCTATGTATCCTACTTCTCCTGCTTTTATTTCTTTTGTGGGCATATATGATCCTGGTACAAAATATCCGACCTCTGTTACTGTATATGTTTTTTTGGCAGCCATAAATAATATCTCATCACCAACTTTTACAGTTCCTTCTTTTACTCTTACATATGCTACTGCTCCTTTATAATTATCATAATATGAGTCAAAGATTAAGCATTTTGTTTTTGCATTTTCATCTCCTGTTGGTGCTGGTAAATCTGTTACTATTCTTTCTAATACTTCTTCTACATTTAAACCTGTTTTTGCTGATATACAGGGCGCATCTTCTGCTGGAATACCAATGATATCTTCTATTTCTTTTTTGACTTCTTCTGGTCTTGCATTTGGTAAATCTACTTTATTTATTACAGGTAATACTTCTAAGTTATTATCTATTGCTAAATATACATTTGCCAAAGTTTGAGCTTCCACACCCTGTGTACTATCTACAACTAATATTGCTCCATCACATGCTGCTAAACTTCTTGATACTTCATAATTAAAATCTACGTGCCCTGGAGTATCTATTAAATTAAATGTATATTCTTGTCCATCTTTTGCCTTATACTTCATTCTAACAGCTTGTGATTTTATTGTTATTCCTCTTTCTCTTTCAATGTCCATGTTATCTAGAACTTGGCTTTCCATTTCTCTTTTAGAAAGTACTCCTGTCATTTCTATTAATCTGTCTGCTAAAGTTGATTTTCCATGGTCTATATGTGCTATTATACTAAAGTTTCTAATATATTTTTGTCTATCTTCCAAACTATTTCATTCCTTGTATTACATATTTAGGTTTTTCTTGGTTTTACCTATAAACCTTTGATTCAAAATTATTTTAATAATTTAAATTCTAACCTAATCAAGTCCTTTATTTTCGTTATCTTTGGGTTAAATTTTATCATATAAAATAAAAATGGTCAATTAGGAACTTTGACTTATATTTTTTTAGATTAATGTTTTTTATGTTTCCTTTTATTGTTTACATTATATTTTTTATGTCATTGTGGAAACTGTGGATAACTTTGTGAATAACTTATTTTACTTCATTTTTTCTTTTATGTTATACACATATTTATTTTTTATTTTTATAATTACAATTATTTACATTTTTCTTGTATTTATTATGTAATTTTATTTTTATGTTTTTAATAAAAAAATAAACATGACTTAAGAAAGATAAGTCGTGTTTATTAGAATTTTTTAAAGAAATAATTATAATATTGTTAATTTTTTATTTTATGACTGTAAAATAAATTATTGCAATTATTTCTAATATCGTAATTATCGGTAATCCGATAACAAAGTTTATTTTTTGCGTCTTATGTCTAAATGTATACATTCCTATTATTGCACCTATTCCTCCTCCCAAGAGAGTTATTAAGAATATTGTTTTCTCTGGTATCCTCCAATGTCCTTTTTTTGCTTTTTGTTTATCTATATACATTATGAAAAAACCTAGTAAATTTATTATTGTAAAATATATGATTATATTTTTAATAGTAAAAATTTCATTCATCATTGTTCATATTCCTTTCTTAACTGTAACCTTAACATAAAATATTTTTGCTAAACTATTTATTTTTTTAATTATTTGTGATAATATGTATTTAATAAATTTTATATCATGGGAGGAGAAACGGGATGAAAAAATTTAAAGCAATACGTTTGGATGAGACTTGGGAGTACTTTTTAAGGGAACACCCTGATTTAAAAGTAGTCCAAGAAGGGGATTTCATTACATCTGTTGTATTTCCTGCTGATGCAGAAAATACAACTTTAGTTATCCTTGAAGGAGAAGTATATACTCTTTCGTATAATTCTCCTAGATATTCTGGGACTCAGCATTTTCAGTCCGACAAGGCTCGTAAGAGTCAACTTTACGAGCTAATTGCTGAAATGTTTGATTAAAGCTCTCCATTTTAGGCGAAGGCATTATGTCTTCGCCTTTTTATGTATGCCCAGCAAAACATTAGCCGAATAGGCTAAGCTGGTTACTTTGGCTCATTCCATCTAAACATCCGAATTTCTTTAATAATTCTGCTACTGAGTCTCCTACTTTTGATCTTATTTTCATATCATCTATTGACATGAATTTTCCATCTTTTCTTGCTTCTTGTATTCCAAGTGCTGCGACTGTTCCAAGTCCTGGTATACTATTTAATGGTGGTCTTATTCCTTCTGGTTCTGGTATGAATTTTGTTGCGTGTGATTTATATAGGTCTATTGGTAGGAATTTTAATCCTCTTTCATACATTTCTAATACTAGTTCTAATACGGGGTACATTGCTTTATCTTTTTGTGTTGCATTGTTTCCTAGTAAGTCTATCTCTTTCATTTTGTTTTTTACTTTCTCTTTTCCAAATATCATTATTTCACTATCAAATTCATCTGATGCTCTTATTGAGAAAAATGCTGAATAATATGCTTCTGGTTTATGAACCTTAAACCATGCTATTCTGAAGGCATTTGTTACATATGCTGCTGCGTGTGCTTTTGGGAACATGTATTTTATTTTCTCGCATGACTTTATATACCAGTCTGGTACATTATGTTCTTTCATTAAAGCTACATATTCAGCCCATTTTGCTGGGTCTTTTAATGCTTTTCCTTTACGTACTAACTCCATTATTTTAAATGCTGAGTTTGGTGGTAATCCTTGTTTTATTAGGTATATCATTATATCATCACGACAACATATTGCTTCTGTTAATGTTACTGTTCCATTTTCTATTAATGTTTGTGCATTTCCAAGCCACACATCTGTACCATGTGACAATCCTGATATACGTATCAATTCGTCGAATGTTTTAGGTCTTGTGTCTTCTAACATTCCTCTTACAAATTTTGTTCCAAATTCTGGTATTCCATAACTTCCAACTTCTGATCCTATTTGTTTTGGTGTTACTCCTAAAGCATCTGTTGAACTAAATATTGACATTGTTTCTTTATCATCTAATGGTACTTTTGTTGGGTCTATTCCTGTTAGGTCTTGCAACATTCTTATTACTGTCGGATCGTCGTGTCCTAGTATATCTAGTTTTAAAAGGTTTGCATCTATTGAGTGATAATCAAAGTGTGTTGTTATTATATCTGAATTTGGGTCATCTGCTGGATGTTGTACTGGGCAGAATTCATATATTTCTCTTCCCTTTGGTACTACTATTATTCCTCCTGGATGTTGTCCTGTTGTTCTTTTGATTCCTGTACATCCATGTGATAATCTCTTTATCTCTGCTTGATTTATTGGTATATGTCTTTCTTCAAAATAGTTTTTTACATATCCATATGCTGTTTTATCTGCGACAGTTCCTATTGTTCCTGCTTTAAATGTTGTTCCTTTTCCAAATATTACTTCTGTATATTTATGTGCTTTTGCTTGATACTCTCCTGAGAAGTTTAAGTCTATATCTGGTTCTTTATCTCCATTAAATCCTAGGAATGTTTCAAATGGTATATCCATTCCATCTTTATCTAGTTTATGTCCACATTTTGGACATTTTTTATCTGGTAAGTCAAATCCATTTTTTACTCCATAATCTGTAAAATCTGAATATTTACAATTAGGGCATCTATAGTGTGCTGGCAATGAATTTACTTCTGTTATTCCTGTCATATTTGCAACAAATGATGAACCTACTGAACCTCTTGAGCCTACTATATATCCATCTTCGTTTGATTTCCATACTAGTTTTTGTGCGATTATATACATAACTGAGAATCCATTTTTTATAATTGAGTCTAATTCTTTATCTAGTCTTGTTTGTACTATTTCTGGTAATGGGTCTCCGTATAGTTCATGTGCTTTTCCATATGCTATATCTTTTATTGTTTGTTCACATCCTGGAATATGTGGTGGACATTTTTCTGGTGATATTGGACTTATTTGTTCGCACATATCTGCTATTTTATTTGAGTTTGTTACAACTACTTCATATGCTTTTTCTTTTCCTAAATAATTAAATTCTTCTAGCATTTCTTCTGTTGTTCTTAAGTAAAGTGGTGCTTGGTTGTCTGCATCATCATATTTTTGCCCCGCTTCTAATATACGCCTGTATATTTCATCTTGTGGATCCATAAAATGCACATCACATGTTGCTACTACTGGCTTATTTAGTTTTTCTCCAAGTTCTACTATTTTTCTATTTATGTCTCTTAAGTCTTCTTCATCTCTAACTGTTCCATTTCTTATTAAAAATTGATTATTTCCTATTGGTTGAATTTCTAAATAATCATATTCATTTGCAATGTCTTCGATTTCTTCATCTGTTCTTCCAAGTTCTATTGCTTGATATAATTCACCTGCTTCACAAGCACTTCCTAAAATTAGCCCTTCTGAATATTTTTTATACAAACTTTTTAGAATTCTTGGCTTTCTATAAAAATAATGTAAATGTGATAAAGATACTAATTTATATAAATTTTTTAGTCCAACATAGTTTTTTGCAAGTATTATCGCATGATATGTTTTTAACTTTTTGTATTCTTCTTTTTTAGCTTCTTCACTTGCTGCGACATCATCTATGTCTTCAATATGCTTTGCTCCCTTTTTCTTTAGCATATCCATCATTACTTTAAATACTTTTACTGTTGTATCAACATCATCTAATGCTCTATGTGCTACTTCAACTTTTATTCCTAGATTTTCTGCAATTTTTCCTAGTTTGTATTTTTTATAATCAGGAAATAAATCTTTTGCTAAACTTAATGTATCTAAATATGTATAATCAAATTTATATCCTAAAACTTTTGCATTTTGTTTTAAAAATCCAACATCAAAATTTGCATTGTGTGCAACTATTACTGTTTCTTTATCATCTCCTAAAAATTCTAATAATTTTGGGAATATTTTTTCTATTGTTTCACTATCAGCTACCATTTCATCTGTTATATTTGTTACTTCTGTAACTCTTTCTGGTATATGTTTTTCAGGATTTACAAATGTACTAAATTCATCTATTACTTCTCCATTTCTTACTTTCATAACTCCTATTTCTGTTATTTTTTCATTAGTTGCTGAAAATCCTGTTGTTTCTAAGTCTAATACGCAATATGTAGCATTTTCTATATCTTGCCCTTTTCCATTATATACTGACCTTGTGTTGTCTGGTGCTAAATATGCTTCTACTCCATATATTACTTTCATATCCGGATTATCTACGCCTAATAATTTATGTGCTTCTGGAAATGCTTGTACAACACCATGGTCTGTTATTGCAATTGACTTCATTCCCCATTTCATTGCTCGTTTTATAAGGTCTGTTGCTGATGTCATTGCATCCATTTGACTCATTTGTGTATGCATATGTAGCTCTACTCTTTTGACCTCTGCGTTATCTTGTCTTGTTTGTTTTTTCACACCTTCTGTCTCTACTATTGTATTTGCCATTATTGTTAATTCATTTGAGAATGAATCCATTTGTGCTGTTCCTGCAATTTTTAGTCCTTTAGAATTTTTTATTCTTTTTATAACTTTTTTACTATTATCTTTGTTTAAAAATGCTTTACATGTCATACTGCTTGTTCCGTCATATATATCAAAACTTAAAAGTGTTTTTCCTGATTTTAATTCTCTGTCTTCCATATCAATTACTTCGCCTTCAATTGATACTTTTCCATCATCTACTCCTAATTCTGATATTTTTACTAATGGGTCATTTATAACTGGCGTCATTCCCAATATTAATGGTGTATCCTCTTCCTCTGTTGGTAATTCTGGTACATCTGTGTTTTCTAATTTTATTATTGTGTTTGCAATTACTGTTACATCTCCTGCATATGTGTCTAATCCTGCTTTTCCTATTGCTTTTATTGCTTTTGCTTCTTTTATTTTTTCACATATATCTGTTCCTTCTTTTGCATCTTTTGCAAATGATTTACATGTAATTGTTCCTGTACCATCATAAATATCAAATATTAGCATTCCTTTTCCTGATTTTGTTTCTCTTGATTCACATGTTAATATTCTTCCTTCTATTGTTACTCTTCCTTCATTTGCTGATATGTCTTTTATTTTCACTTTTTTCTCTTTTGCTTTTGATGGTTTTCCCATTATATATTCAGCTTGTTCTTGCACTAAATCTGAAATTTCTTCTTCTATTTCTGGAACATATCCTTCTAAGTTTTCTGGCATTATATAGTCTGGATCATTAAATGTTGGCACTTCTTCTGGTATAGGTATATTTTCTTCTTTATTTTGAATTTCCTGATTTTTGTTAATTTTTTCTATTACCTTTTCTTCTAATTCTCTTGCATTTTCTTTATATTCTAGAATTTCTTTTTCACTGATTTTTTCTTTTAGTTCTATTTTATATTCTTTTCCATATAGATTTTTTAATATTTTTTCTAATTCTTTATCTGTCTTTTTGGCTTTTAAAAATTCTGCTCCTTTTATATGCATATTTACGTTTATGATGTTTTCGTTTATTTCAATATCACTTTTCATAAGTAGCATTGGTTTTGTAATTGGATGTTTATGTGCCATATAACAGATGATATTTCTCCATTCATCTTTTATGTTTTTTAATTTTACATTTTCAGTGTATTTTATTATTAGATTTATATCATTAAAGAAAAATCTTTCTTTTAGAAACTTTTCAAAATACCATATTTCTTTTACTTCTATCCATTCTTCTGACTCTATTATGATATCTAGCATATTTTTCTTTTTTGATAAATTCATTGCTTTTATTTCTGCATTTTTTATGTTTGATCTTGTTTCATAGTCACTAAATATCTCTTTTATATGTCTTTTTTTAGGTTCTTGTTTTGTTTCTTCTACTTTTGTTTTTTCTTTTATTTTTATATCTAATTCTGACATCTTTTAGAGAAAAAAGCATATATTATCACATTTTCAGCTTTTTTCTCTTCCCCCCGTTTCTTTGTTTCTCTATTTTGTCATATTGTATCACATTTTAATTATTTGTGGAAGTAGAAAATCAATTATTTATTCATCTAACATTAAATTTGTTTTAGTTTCTTTTAATTTCTTTATCTGCTCTTTTTCAACTTGTTTTATGCTTTTTTCTGGTGTTGGCAAATCTTCTGGCATTGTTCCTCCTATATCTTCTATTGCTTTTCTCACAGTTTTTCCTACTGTATTATGAGTTTCATTTGCTTTTTCTTTTGTTTTTATATTTTCTCTCTTTAGTTTTGCTTCTGTCTGTGTTATACGAAATAAATTTGCCGCTAATTCTTCACTTCCCATAAAATCAAGTATTTTTTGGTTTTCTTTTAGATTTTTTTTCTTATGGATATCTTCAACTGTTAGTCCTCCATATAACCCCATATATCCTGCATTTTGAAATTCAGCATATTCTTGATTAGTTATTACTCCGGCATTATGTGCAACTTCTACTAACATTTTGTTCCATTGCTTTATATCTCCTCTTATTACTAATCTTTTGTTATCTTCATCCAATTGATTAAAATAATCTGCTACTTCTTGCCTTCTTGTTTGTATTGCAAAATATGTTTGTCCAAGTGCTATTACTTCTTTTCTTGGATCTCCATTTTGTACAATAAGATAGCATGCATATCTTGAAAGTTCATAATCTAATACTTCTCTTTTTGTATTACTGCCTATTTTGACCATTTTGTTGACCTCAACAAAATGGTTTTCTATGTCTTGACCACTATTTTTGCATGATAATTTTGCCTTATCTAATATCTTAGAAAAGTTTCTCCATTCTTTATATTGTAAAATTATACTTAATTCTCTTGCGTACCAATATTCTGTTCCATCTTCTCTTACTTTTTTTATTTCTTCAAAACTTTTGTATTCTTTTGCTTTTAAATCACTCATATTATCATCTCCCATTTATTAATTTTCGGTAAATTTATCAAATTTTTGTTCGCATGTCTAGTGCTATTTTTTCTTGTTTTCTAACTCTTTCTTCGTATTTCTATTTAATATGATATTTTTTCTTTTATTTTCTATATTTTTTAATATTTTTAATTAATTTGTTAATAATACTAATATGAGTAAAATATTGTTTAGTTAAATTTTATGGAGGTTGTATTTAAATGGATAGTTCAAAATATGTTTTAAATGAAGTCGGAAAAGGTCTTCAAATGGGTCTTGATTCTATTTCTAATGTTACTGAAAAGGTTGAAGATGGAAAATTAAAAGAAGATTTACTTTATCAATATGATGTTTATAATGATTTACTTCAAAGGGTAAATACTGAAATTACAAAATATTCTGATACTCCTGAGCAGTTAAATCCCATGCAAAAAGCTATGGGTTGGATGAGTGTTGAAGTTAATACTTTGGCTGATAGAAGTAATTCAAAAATTTCCGAAATGATGCTTAAAGGTACTAATATGGGTATTATTGAAGGTGTGAAATTATGGAATCAAAATCCTGATTCTTCTGAAGAGACTAAGAGTATTTTAAAGGATTTTATTAAATTTCAGGAAGATACTGTTGAGAAATTGAAAAAGTATCTTTAGGTTAATAGGGATGTATCAAATCGTACAAAACTTGTACGAAATGCTACATCCCAAAATCTTATAGTTTTTTATTGTTCTTTTATATATTTTAACATTGCAATACTATCTGCAAGAACAAAGATGCCTATCACTATTGAAAAAATATTTAATTGTGAAATATATAAACATCCTAGTATAATTCCTATTATTGGACCAGCTATTTTTTTCTTTTTAGTAAATGCATAAAATAAATATAATAATATTAAAAATCCTAAAGATAAAACAGCATTAATATAATTTTGTTGTGATATATTAATGAAAACGCCTAGCACAAATACTATACCTATTATTATACAAAAAGTTTTTGTTCCCTTTACTTTTTTCCCATATTCTTCTTCTGTCATTATCTTGCCCCCTTTTGATTAATTTATAAAATCTAGTATCAAATATTTTTATAGTTTACATATTTGTTTCAAAGATTCATACAAAATATATTATTTAAAAACTTCTAGTACTCCCCCCTCCACCAGAAGATCCTCCGCCACCTGAAAAACCTCCAAATGAACCTCCTCCAAATGAATTGTTGTCCCAAAAATTATCATGAAACCATGTGCTTACTTTTCCTCTTCTTTTCTTCAATAATGTATAAATTAATAATATTATACTATTAATTATAAATACTACTATTCTTCCAAAAATATCAATTTCTTCTTCTCCATTGGATTGATAACTGGTAGCATTAATATACCAGAATAGAAAAACAATATAAATTACTAATGTAATTGATTTGAATTTTATACTTCTACCTCTTATTATCCAACCAATTATGAAGCTAAAAATTATTGTTGATATTAACATTACCATATATGAAATTTTCCTGCCTTCTTCTGTGGTAAGAGTAGATGATGAAGAACTATTTTTTTGACTCTCTTCTTGTGTTGTGATTTGAACACCATATTCATTAGAAACTTCTTCTAATACTGCACTAAATCCATTTTTTATTCCTTCATCATAATTATTATCCCTTAAATATGGAATAATATATTCGTCTTGTATCATTCCAGTTTTACCGTCAGTAAGTGTTCCTTCAAGTCCATATCCAACTTCTATTCTGAATAATCTTTCCCCTGTAGTACATAATAAAAGAACACCATTATTTTTTTCTGAATCGCCTATTCCAAATTCTCTAAATACTTCTGTTGCATATTCTTCTATACTTTTACCCTCTAAACTTGTTACTGTTATTACTACTATTTGAGCACCTGTTTTTTGTTGTAGTTCTACATTTGTTTGTATTATATAGTTTCTAGTTTCTTCTGTTAAAACTCCTGCATAATCATTAACAAAAAAATCCTTTGTTGGAGAAACAACTCCTAATGAGTTAATTGAAAATAGTAACAAAAATAGTACCGTTATACAAATAACTTTTTTTACTTTTTTAAAATTGAACATTAGGAACCTCCTGACTTCCTTCTGATGCTTGGAAATATTCTTTTTCTTCATAACCAAACATATTTGCTATAATTGCTATTGGGAATTTTTTAATTTTTAAATTATATTCTCTTACTGCTTCGTTGTAATCTCTTCTTGCTGTTGCTATACGGTTTTCTGTTCCTGCTAATTCATCTGATAATTGAATAAAGTTCTGTGATGACTTTAAATCAGGATAATTCTCAACTATTACCATAAGATTATTTAGTGCAGATGTTAATTTATCATTAGCTTCTGCTTTTTCGGAAACACTAGTTGCTCCAACCATTTTTTCTCTAGCTTCAGTAATTGAATTTACAATTTCTTCTTCTTGCTGTGTATATCCTTTAACTGTATTTACCAAATTTGGTATTAAATCTGCTCTTCGTTGCAAATATGTATCTATTGTCGCAAATTTGTTATTTACTTCCTCTGATGAAGAAACTATACTATTATAATTTGATATTAATATTATTCCTAGTAATATAATAATACCTATTACTACTATAATCCCTATAGTTGATTTTTTCATTTTTTTCACCCCCATTTATAAAATTCTTTTCTTTCACATCTTTATCTTAATATAAAATATTTTTTTTTGCAATACATTTTTAGTATTTTATTTAGATATATCTTAACAAGTTTTAGTGGTGTTAAATTCTTTATACTTTGTCTTTATAATCTATATATAAACAATTTTTACGTTATAAACTTATATAGGAAATGGAGATGATATTATGACTTCTATGGAACTAGTTGGACTTAATACAAAGTGGTATAGATATCAAAATAATTTAACACAAGAGCAATATGCAAATAAAACTAAGTTTAAAATGGCTTATATTAGTGTTATTGAAACTGGAAACGCTAATTTAACTTGTAAAAATATAGATTTTATTGCAAAATCATTTAAAATAAAACCTGAATTACTTTTTAAGGAAGAAACAGCAAAATTAGCTAAAAAATTACCTATTAGAGTAGATATGTATCATAAGCAATAACTATCCTTATAAGTTTGTACCCTTATGGTTTAGGAAACGTACAAAATCTAATAAATTTTAGCCAAAAGGGACAGTTCAATGTGACCTGTCCCTTTCGTTCAAATTTTGTTCAATTTGATACGTCCCTAATGAACGATTCTTAAAATATCATTATATGCTATAAATAAAGATAACACTATTAATATTGAAAAACCAAGTAATTGTATATTTATTTCTGTTTCTTGCTTTAGTGGTTTTCTTCGTATTGCTTCTACTAGTAATATTAGTATTTTTCCTCCGTCCAGTGCTGGTATTGGCAAAAGGTTTGTTACTCCTAATGATAGTGATATTAGTGCTAAAAGATATATAAATTCTTTTATTCCGTTTGTTTCCGCAACTACTTGTGATATTCCTACTGGTCCCATCATTTGGTCTATTCCAACTCTTCCCGTGAATAGCTGTTTTAGGTTATCTATTATTGAAAATGCAAATTCTTTTGTTTCTATACCTCCATAAATTATGTGATTTAGAAAAGTATTTTCTGCCATTTGCAAATTTGCCCCTAGATAGTATGATGGTACATTTTCTGGTGTTAGCTCTATATTTACTTCTTGATTATCTCTTTCTACTGTTATTAATAATGTGCCTAAACCTTGCCTTTGTATTATCTCCGTTATTTTATTAACATCTCCATTTATATCTTCATTATTTATTTTTAATATTTTATCATTTACTAGTAAACCTTGTTTTTCTGCTGGACTATCTTTTTCTAGTGCTGATATTTTGCATTCTTTATCTATATATATTCCTGTGTATCTGCTTGTTTTTTCTGTTAACTGTGTTTCATATTCTTGAATATTCCCATTTCTTTCTATTTTTAATTTTATTTGATTATTTTCTTCTGTTATATTACTAGTTATTTTATCTAAATCATATTTGCTTCTTACTTTTTGACCATTTATTTCTATTATTTTGTCTCCTTGTTGCAAGCCTATTTGTTCTGCTGTATATCCTTCTAGGGTAGTATCTACTACATTTGATACATATGTTCCGCTACTAGCTATTAGTATAAAATATACTATTAGCCCAAATAGTATATTAACTGTTGCTCCTGCTATTACAATTGCTATTCTTTTAGGAATACTCGCTTGTGAAAAAGATCCTTTTTTATCGGATCTTTCTTCTTCTCCTTCCATACTGCAAAATCCACCAAGTGGTATTAATCTGATGGTATATTTAGTTTCTTTTCCTTGCTTTTGCCATATCTTTGGTCCAAAACCTATTGCAAATTCATTTACTGTTACTTTGCATATTTTTGCAACGATTAAATGTCCTGCTTCATGTATTAAAATTAAAAATCCCAATAAGATAATTATTTTTACCGCTGCTATTAAAAAAGCTACCAAGCAAATTCCTCCTTCTAAAGTTTTTATCCTACTATTGTTTTTTCATTTTACATCATTTTTGGAGCGAAGCGACTTTCATATAATAAGAAAGTATAATTTTCCTATTGTATGAAAAAGAATTAAGTAATTATTTTTCAACCTTATATTATTGTAAAGAACATATAAGCAAATGGAGCTAAAAATAGTAAACTATCAATTCTATCTAACATTCCTCCATGTCCAGGGATTAAGTTACTAAAATCCTTTATATCTACATATCTTTTTATACTTGATGCTGCAAAATCTCCTATTTGTCCAATTAAACTTAATATTATTATCATTATACTAACATATATGTATGAAAATTCCATATTCCAAAAAGTATTACATATATAAGTATATATTAGTGATATAACTAAAGCTCCTATAGTTCCTGCTATACAACCTTCTATTGATTTTTTAGGACTTACTTTGCTAAATTTATGCTTTCCAAATTTTTTGCCTATAAAGTATGCAAATATGTCTGTTCCCCATGATGCTATTAATGTGTACCATATTAATATTTTTCCGTCTTTCATTCCATCTATTATTGCTATAAAACTCATAAAGAATACTATATAAAATATTCCTAAAAATGTATATGCTACATCTTTAAAACTTGTTTTCATATTTGTTGCAATTACGTGTGCAAATAATATTAATAATATTGTTGGAATTGTAAGTATTGTAATTGGCATTATTGCCTCTTTTGGTATTATTGGTATTAATGCTATAATTATACAACTTAAATATGCTATCCATTTTATTGGTTTACATACTTTTGATATTGCTTTTAAATATTCATCCATTGCAAGTATTGTTACTACTGCTAACAATACGTCTACTATATATTTATTCCCTATTAAAAAAATTATTAATACTAATGGAAATCCTAATAGTCCAGATGTTATCCTTTTTATATCCATTCTTATATTCCTTTCTTATTTTAGCTCATTTTTATTGGTTTACTCTATTTTTGAATATTTTTTTAATTTTTGTCTTATATTTTTAGTTTGCTCCAAATTTTCTTGTTCTTTTTTGGTACTCTTCAATTGCTAAATTTAAATCTTCTTCTTTAAAGTCTGGCCAATTTTTATCTACAAATACAAATTCAGAATATACTAATTGCCATGGAAGGAAATTACTTAATCTAATTTCTCCACTTGTTCTTATTAATAAGTCTGGGTCTGGTGCATAATTAGTGTATAATTTTGAATTTACTGTTTCTTCATTGATGTCTTCTATTTTTAATTTGTCTTCTTTTACATTTTTTGCTATTTCTTTTATTGCATTTACTAATTCTTCTCTACCACCATAATTTAAAGCTATTGAAAATGTAACACCTGTATTGTTTTTTGTTCTTTCCATACAGTCTTCAATACTTTTTTTCATTTTCTCTGATAGTCCTTCTCTACTGCCTATTATTTTTACTCTTATATTTTCTGAATCTGCTTTTTTTGCATAATAGTCTAGATAACTTTGAAATAATGTCATTAAAGCTGTAACTTCTTCTGTTGTCCTTTTCCAATTTTCTGTAGAAAATGCATATACTGTTATGTATTTTATTCCTATTTTATTTGCATATCTTACTATGTTTTCTAGTGTTTTGGCTCCTTCTTTATGTCCAAAACTTGCTGGCTTTCCTTGAGCTTTTGCCCATCTTCTATTTCCATCCATTATTATTGCAATATGTGCTGGTAAATTATTTTTATCCATAAATTTTCCCCCAAAAAATATTATTTTAGCTCTGCTACTATAAACTGTTTTAAATGATTTAAGTCCTTTGCTAATTGTATTATTATCTGTCTCTATTTGCTATATATTTTGCTAATTCTACTAGAAATTCTGAATTATTATATTGTTTTACACATGTAATAGCTTTTTCTGTTATATCTTGCAAAATCTCTTTTGATTTTTTTAGACCATATTGTGATACATATGTGCATTTTTTTCTTTTTTTATCATTTCCTACTGGTTTTCCTAATACTTTTTCGTCTCCTTCTTCACTTAATATATCGTCTTTTATTTGGAAGGCTAATCCTATATTTTTAGCGTATTTTGTTAGGTTCTCTATATCTTCTTCTGATGCATCTGCTAAAATTGCTCCCATTCTTACACAAAGTTTTAGTAATTCCCCAGTTTTATTTTCATGTATGTATTTTAACTCTTCTTGACTTATATCTTTTCCTTCATCTTCTGTATCAACATATTCTCCAATTATTAGCTTGTTTATAGCATTTGAAAATTCATTAAATACTCTTATTTTATTACTAATTTCTTGTGTATTTATCTTTTTAATATCTTCACTAATTACTGCATATGCATTATTTAATAGAAAGTCTCCAGCAAGTATTGCTGTTGCTTCATTAAATGCTTTATGGTTTGTTGGTTTTCCATGTCTAAAATCGTCATTGTCTATTCCTGGTAAGTCATCATGTATAAGGGAAAAATTATGTACCATTTCTATTGCAACTGCATATGGATAGCATTTTTCATATTCCTCTTTAAATAACCTATATGTTGCTATGACTAGTATTGGTCTTATTCTTTTTCCTCCTGCCATTAAGCTATATTCTATAGATTCATTTAGTTTTTTTTCGTAACAGTTTTCTTTTATTAAATGTTTTTCTAATTCTGCATTGATTTTGTTTTTATATTCTTCAAGCTCTTTTTTAAAATCCATATTTATATCCCCTTCTGAATACATTTATACAGACATAATTTCTTTTTCTTTTACTGCTAATATTTTATCTATTTCTTCTATGCTTTTATCTGTCATTTTTTGAATTTCTGTTTCTGCATTTTTTAATTCATCTTCTGTCATGTTTCCTTCTTTTTGCTCTGATTTTGCATCTTCAATTCCGTCTCTTCTTACTGCTCTTACTGCAACTTTTGATTCTTCCGCCATTTTTTTGATGTCTTTTACTAATTCTTTTCTTCTTTCTTCATTTAATTCAGGGAATGCTAGTCTTATTACTTTTCCATCATTATTTGGGTTTATTCCTATATCTGATGCTAATATTGCTTTCTCTATTTCTTTTAATATGCTCATATCCCATGGTTGTATTACTATTAGTCTTGCCTCTGGAACTGAAACTCCTGCTACTTGGTTTATTGGTGTTGGTGTTCCATAATAGTCTATTTTTATTTTGTTTAATATTGCTGGATTTGCTCTTCCAGCTCTTACCTCTGCTAGTTTTTCTGAAAAATTATTTATTGTTTTTTCCATTCTTTCTTTTAAATTTGTATAATCCATAATTATCAATCCTTTCTTTTTATTTAATTAGATATCTTTATTTAATATTTTATCATCTTTTGCTAATATTTCTTGCCCTTTTATGCTTTTATCAATTTTTGAAATTTCATATGTATTTATCATTAGTGTTATGACATAAAGTATAAATATTAGATATATTCTTATTCTAAAATATGTAAATTGAGTCATGTTTTCATCTATAAATACTTCTTTTTCTGTTTTTGTTTTTAAATTCATATTTATTAAACTCTGCCATATATCTACGTATTTCTTGTCGCTTTTATTTTCTATTTTAGTATCATATAATCTTCCAAATTCTTCTTCGCTGTTATATGTTTTGTTTAAATTAAATTCTATGAAAAATGATACTATTAAAACTACTATGTTAAATGCTAATACTATTTTTAGTAAATTGCTTAGATTTCTTTTTTCTTTTACTACTAAATTAATTATTATTATTGAACTTACTATTATTGCTAGCATTAATATTTCTAAGTTTGTAAATGTCTTTTTTAATTCTTCTAGTATATCTATTGAATTTGGCTTATAGAAAAATATGAGAAATACTAAAAATATTAAAATAAATATTAGTGCTATTACTAATGTTATTCTATTTCCTGCTGTTTTTTTATTTGCTTTTTCATATTTTATTTGTTGTTTTGCTTTACTTTCGTTTTCTCTCATATTGCGTGATATATTTTCTTTATACCATTGTTTATTATTTTTCATTTTCCCCTCTTTTATTATTGTTTATATTTAGTTTATAAACAATTTAATTTATCTTATGAAACTATTGTACCTATTTTTTCTCCTTTTACTGCTCTTACAATGTTTTCTGGATCAGATATTCCAAATACTAATAGTGGAATATTATTATCTCTACACATTGCAGTTGCTGTTGAATCCATTACTTTTAAGTCTTTATTTAATACATCCATATATGAAATTTTATCATATCTTTCTGCATTTTTGTCTATTTCTGGGTCTGCTGAATATACTGCATCTACTGATTTTCCAAGTAATATTATTTCTGCTTTTATTTCTGTTGCTCTTAATACTGCTGCTGTGTCTGTTGTAAAATATGGATGACCTGTACCACATGCAAATATTACTACTCTTCCTCTATTTAAATGTTTTTCTGCTTTTCTTTGTATAAATGGTTCTGCTCTTTCTCTCATTTCTATTGCTGTTTGAACTCTAGTATATACTCCTCTTGCTTCTAGTGCATCTTGAAGTGCTAGTCCATTCATTGCTGTTGCAAGCATTCCCATATAATCTGCTGTTGTTCTTTCCATTTGATGTCCATTTCTTCCTCTCCAGAAGTTTCCTCCTCCTACTACTATTGCTACTTGTACTCCTAAATTTACTACTTCTTTTATTTTGTCACATATTCCTCCTACTGTTTTGGCATCTACTCCTACTTTTTGTGGACCTGCTAAAACTTCTCCACTTAATTTTAATAATACTCTTTTATATTTTGTTTCTGACAAGTTTTTCACTCCTTTTTTTCATTTTCTTTGCCATTTTATCATATATTTTTAAAAAATAATAGTATTTTTTAAGATTTTCTTAATTTTTAGAAAAGGAGCTAGCATTAGCTAGCTCCTTTCAGACAAAAGCACCAACCATAAAATGGTGGTTCTATCATTGATTCTGGATTTGTAATTTCTTCTCCATTGCTATCTTTTGTTGTAGGCATTTCTCCTGGGTATTTGTGTGACCAAATCCCATTTTTATCTTGGCGCAAAAAATGATAATATCCTGTGTGTTCATCTCTTTGAAGGTAAATTTTTATTTCACCTTTTTTTAATTGATACTCAACATCAACTTCTTTTACTTCATACCCTAGAGTTTCTAGTTCCTCTTTTAAGATATATAGTAACGTATCATCACTTTCGTTTGCCTTACAACGTTTTCCAATTATATCTCCAACAATTATATATTCGTTGGTGTAAAATCCTATTGCGTATTGATAGCATCCTGCATTTATACAGTTTTCCCAATTATTAACCCCTTGAATCCGTTTTTTCATGTCTTTATATTCCTTTCATTTGAATTGAAATAATTATATCACTTTTAAAACAAAAAAAACAGTAAAATTACATTTTTTTTACTGTTTTTTATCTTTTTAATGCATTTTAACTAAATTCCTGCTTGTTTCATAACTTCTTCTGCAAAGTTTTCTTCTTTCTTTTCGATTCCTTCACCTTTTTCAAATCTTGCAAATTCTGCTACATCTGCATCTTTTTGTTTTAATAAGTCTGATACTTTCATACTTGAATCTTTTACAAATACTTGATCTATTAAGCAGATTTCTTCATAGAATTTTCCAACTCTACCTTGTACTATTTTTTCTGCTATTTGTTCTGGTTTTCCTTCATTCATTGCTTGTGCTTTTAGAATTTCCATTTCTTTGTCTACTCTTTCTTGTGGTACTTCTTCTCTTCTTACATATTCTGGTCTTGCTGCTGCTATTTGCATACATAAATCTTTTGCTGTTTCTTTATCTCCTTTTGTCATATTGATTAATACAGCTATTTTTCCATCTCCATGGATATATTTTTCTAATAATCCTTTTGATTCAAATCTTTTGAATCTTCTTATACTTAAATTTTCTCCTATTGTTGCTATTTTTCCAATTAAAGCTTCATTTACTGTTTTACCTTCTTCAAATATAGCTGGTTCATTTAATAGATCTTCTAAATCTTTTGGATTTTTTTCAACAACTTGTTTTGCTACATTCATTACAAATGTTTTGAATTCTTCATTTTTAGCTACGAAGTCTGTTTCTGAGTTTACTTCAACTACTGCTCCGACTTTTCCGTCTTCTGATATATAACTTTCTACTAATCCTTCTGCTGCTACTCTTCCTGATTTTTTAGCAGCTTTTGCAATTCCTCTTTCTCTTAATAGTTCAATTGCTTTTTCCATATCTCCATCTGTTTCTGTTAATACTTTTTTGCAGTCCATCATTCCTGCTCCTGTTTTTTCTCTTAATTCTTTTACTAAACTTGCTGTAACCATTTAAAAATTCCTCCTTTATTTTAATTTTAAAGCGAGCCACTTCGTCCGAATTATTTCGTACGAGCGAAGCTCGCCCTTTTTAACTTTATCTTACTTTAATGTATTTTTGCACTAAAGCTTTTTATATTAATATTTTAGTTGATTTATGCTTTTAAAATTATTCTTTATTTTCTGTTTCTATTTCTTGTTCTGCTTCTTCTACTACTTGTTCCATGTCTGTAACTTCTTCATCTGAAGCTTGTTCTTCTGATACTTCAAAGCTTTCTCCTTGTTTTCCTTCTATAACTGCATTTGCCATAACATCTGCTATTAATTTTACAGCCCTTATAGCGTCATCATTTCCTGGTATAGCATAATCTACTTCTTCTGGATTGCAGTTTGTATCTACTAACCCTATTATTGGAATATTTAATTTTTTAGCTTCTAATACTGCTATTCTTTCTTTTTTAGGATCTACTAGGAATATTACTCCTGGTAATTTGTCCATTTCTTTAATTCCACCTAAATTTCTTTCTAGCTTACTCATTTCTTTCTTTAATAAGATTACTTCTTTTTTAGGTAGAACATCAAATGTTCCATCTTCTTGCATTTTTTCTAAGTCTTTTAATCTTTGTACTCTTGCTCTTATTGTATCAAAGTTAGTTAACATTCCTCCTAACCATCTTTGGTCTACATAGTACATTCCGCATTTTTCAGCCGCTTCTTTTACACACTCTTGAGCTTGTTTTTTTGTTCCTACAAATAAAACTGTTTTTCCTTCTTCTGCTTGTTCTTTTAAGAATGCATATGCTTCATCTAATTTTTTTGACGTCTTTTGTAAATCGATTATATGGATTCCGTTTCTAGCTTGGAATATGTATTCTGCCATTTTTGGATCCCATCTTCTTGTTTGATGTCCAAAGTGAACACCTGCTTCAAGTAATTGTTTCATTGCAACTACTGCCATTTTTAATTCCTCCCTTTTTGTTTTTACTTCCATAAAGTTTAGCGTTTATCTGGACCAATTGCTTGGCACTCCCTTTTAAACTAGCTTTATGTGTTTATTACGCACTATATTGTACCAAATTTTTTTACTAAATGCAAGCATTTTTTAAAATTTTTATATTTTATTATGTTGACTTGTAAAATATGTTTTCTCAAATTTTATTTTATTAATTTTCTCATCAAATATATTATTGCTTAGTATTACTGCATTTTTATTTTTCTAAACCATATCGTTTTTAATGTGGCTTTACATATTTTAATATATTTATTATGTTATTATCTTTTTATTTTCTATTTTTACTTTGTTTTATCTTATTATTATTTATTCTTTTTTATATTTTTCTTTAAACTTTTTATTATAAATATATATTTTAATTATTCAAATATAATATAGGAGTGAAGCATTTTGAAAAGAATGAATAATCTATATCCATTTATTTATAATTTTGATAATATTTTATCTGCTTATAGAGAAGTATGTAAAAATACTAAAAATAAGAAAAAAGTAGCAATTTTAAAAGAATATAAATCTATCTATATTTCTAGAATTTATAATATATTAAAAAATAAGCACTATAAGGTTGGTAATTATAATATTTTTATTATATATGAGCCTAAAAAGAGGTTAATTGTAAGTCAAAATATGCAAGATAAAATAGTAAACCATTTAGTTGCTAGATTTATTCTTTATCCTGCAATTCTTCCATGCCTTTTAGATATTAATGTAGCTAGTAGAAAAAATATGGGAACTAAAAGAGGATTAATACTTATGAAGCAATTTATTAGAAATTGCAAAATTAAATATGATAAATATTATATTTTAAAATGTGATATCAGTCAATTTTTTTCAAGTATTGACCACAATATTCTTAAATCAAAGATTTTAAGACGCATAAAAGATAAGGATGCATTAAAAATTATTTTTGATATTATTGATAGCTATTCGCCCGGTTTAGGTATTGGCTCTATGACTAGTCAGGTTTTGGCAATTTTTTACTTAAATGATTTAGACCACTTTATAAAAGAGACTTTAAAAATTAAATATTATGTTAGATATCAAGATGATTTTTTGTTATTTCATCTTACTTATTGCATTTATTGGAAAACCACAAGTTGGTACTCCTGATTTTTCTACTATTTTATATTCAAAAAGATATGATAATATATATGAATCTTTTCCAAAAACGTGGTAAAAGTTTCCTATCTTAACTAGCACAATGCATAATGGATAAATCTTCTTTATCGTCTTTACCATATTTACAGTGCTCATACTAGACCTCCTTGTAGCTCGGAAGCTCGTCCGACCACGAAGGGCGGACAGAGCTATTTCCTCTACTTTTTTATTTTCTTCTTCCTTTTTATTGTACTGCAAATCCGTCTGTTGCGTTTCCTTCTATGAGCTC